>CBFHAF010000057.1:0-11556 GCA_965653435.1 uncultured Chitinophaga sp. | reverse complement strand
TTCGTCTACCGCGAATGGATCAGTGCGGCATATCTCAACTATTCCCGGGGCTGGAGTAAATGGAACCTGGAAGCGGGCGCCCGCCTGGAAGACACCCGTACCCGCGGCCATTCGCTTACCACCGGTACTTCTTTCACCAAACATTACCTGCGTTTTTTCCCCAACGCTTCGCTGCAATTTTCAGCGGACGACCAGAATGAATTTTCTTTCTCTTACCGTAAAAGCATCAACCGGCCGGGCGTTTCCGCGGTCAACCCGTTCCTCACCTTCCGCAGCAAATACAATTATACCCGCGGCAATCCCGGCCTGGACCCCGAGATCGCCCATTCACTGGAGCTGACGCATGGCTGGAAAGGCATGTTGTTCACCACGCTTTCCTACATGCGCTACAACGGAGTGGTAACGGAAGTGAACGAGCAGGAGCCCGGCAGCCAGGTGCTGTACAACACCTACCGCAACCTGAGCTATTCCGAATGGCTCTTTGCCGGCGTGACCTTCAGCAAGGCGTTCAACAAATGGTGGAGCATGAACGCGGCCCTGCAGGGCGGGTACATACGTTATCATTACGATACTGCCGCGCTGCTGAAACCCAGCCCCGGCTACTTCTTCAGCAATGTCCATTCTTTCAGCATCCCTGCCTGGTTCGATCTTCAGCTGGCGTTCAATTATTCTTCCCGCGTATCGTCGGGACTGGATATCATGGAGCCTGTATGGGGCGTGAACATGGCGATACAGCGCAGCATCCTGCAAAAGCGCGGCGATCTGAAACTGAACGTGACAGACATTTTCCGCAGCCGCCGGATGGGCGCGACGGCGAATTACCATGGCGTGCAGACCGGCAGCACGACCTACAATGATGCACGGGCCGTCACTTTTACGTTCAGCTGGCGTTTCGGCAACAGCAGCGTGAAAACAAACAAGACAAGGAAAAGCGGCATCGAAAATGAAAAGGGGCGCATCGGCCAGTAAGGCGTGTAATCGTTTGGTTTATTTTGGTTTATGTGCCGAATAAATAATAATTTCGTGCAATACGAATCATAACCCAAATATCCTGAAAATGAAAAACAAATTCTCTCTGCTCATCGCTTTGTTACTGGTATGCAGCGTTGCGACGCAGGCACAGCTGAAACGCTTTAGCATAGGCCCTTACGTAGAAGCCGGTTTCCCCGTCGGCGGCGATTTCCAGGAACATCATAATACAGGCTGGGGCGTGGGCCTGAACGCGGACATTAAGCTGGTAGCCGGTTTTGGCGTAACAGGGTCTGTCGGTTACATGCACTTCAGCGGCAATACGGTGAACAACATTGAGTATCCAAAGCTCGCTGCCATCCCGGTGAGGGTTGGCCTGAAATACAAGCTGGTGTCTATCCTGTATGTTAAGCTGGAAGCCGGCTCCGCGAATTTTGTGGACAGCGATCCCACCGGCGCGGCGTTCCTTGTTGCGCCCGGTGTAGGTATCAGGGTGCTGGGCCTCGATGTGGCTGCCAAATACGAAGCCTGGTTCCGCGACGGCACGAGAGGATTTTTCGGGCTGAAGGCAGGGTATAACTTCTAGTATATTTCCGGTTTAAATAAAAAACCTTCTGCGGCGGACGGGTTCGTTTGCCACAGAAGGTTTTCTCTTTTACGGACGGGCCTTACACAGTACAGGAGCCGTCTTCGCACACACCGCCTTCGCTGTTGGAAGATGTAATGTCCTGCGGATGGTTCTCTTCCCAGACCTTTTGCAGCGTCTGCGAAAATACGTCCACCGGCTGTGCGCCGGATACGGCGTATTTCATGTCGAACACAAAGAACGGAACGCCACGGATGTTCAGGCTGCGCGCCTGCGCTTCATCTTTGCGCACTTCGTCGGTGAATGAGCCGCTGTTCAGCAGGGGAGAGGCGTCCAGCCCGGCTTCCGCCGCTATCGCCTGAAGGGTGGCCGGGTCGCCGATGTGTTTGCCTTCGGTGAAGTAAGCCCTGAACAGGCGTTCTTCCATTTCATCCTGCTTGCCTTCTTTATGGGCCAGCTGTATAAGCCGGTGCGCATCGAAAGTATTGGTAGGCTTCACATTGTCAAAGTCGAACGCGAGGCCGGCAGCCTTGCCGGAAGCGGCTACACGCTCGCTGTTCGCAATAGCCTGCTCGCGGCTCATGCCGTATTTATCCGCCAGCAGCTGGTACTGGTCTTCTTCATAATCTTTTTTAGCGGCAGGGTCCAGCTCGAAGCTGTGCCAGGTAACCTGTACGTCTTTGCTGTGGGGGAACTGCTCCAGTGCCGCTTCCAGGTGGCGTTTGCCGATGTAACAGAAAGGGCAGGCCACGTCCGACCAGATATCGATCTTCATACGCTCAAAATTTAAGGGACAAAAATACGGATTAAAGGAGGGATGGGTGTCAGGGCTGTGTCATGCGGGGTATAGCGGCGGTTACTTGCGGGTAAGCGCCCGTTCTCAGCCTTTAAGCCGGCTGAAGGAGAAGATGTCCGCGTCAGGATGTTTTTTGCCCTGTATGAGGCTGCAAACGATCTCCGCGGCCATCTGGCTGAAGGTAATGCCGTTGCCGCCGAAGCCCAGTGCGAAGAATGTATGCGGCATCTTGGGGTATCCGCCGATGTAAGGCAGCCCGTCCTGCGTGTTGCCGAAAGTACCGGCCCAGGCGAATTCCGGCTGAAAGTCCAGGTGCGGGAAGCGGTTGTGCACATCACGCTGCAGCTGGCGGGTCTTATGTTTGATAAGCTTGTCGCGGCGATGGGGATTGTAATATGCTTCGTCGCGGCCGCCGGCGACCACCCGGTTGTCTGCCGTGGTGCGCATGTACAGGTAAGGTTTTTTCGTTTCCCAGATAAGGCAGTCGTGGTACCAGGAAGGCCCGCTTTCCGCATGTTCGCCCGCTACGGCGTAAGTGGAATAGAGCCTGACGATATTTGCGGGAAGGTATTGCAGCGTTTCGTACCCCGTGGCCACCACGATGTTCCTGGTACGGATCACAGGCCCGTGCGCGGTGATCAGCTCCGCGCCGCTTTTGGAGAAACGGATATCCTTCACCGGCGTGCGGTCGAATACCCTTGCGCCTTTGCCGGTATTGTGCCGGTGCAGGGCGTGGGTAAGCAGGTAAGTGTCTGTTTGCGCGGCGGTGGCAGACCAGATGGCGGCGGGATTAACGGGGCCCATGTGTTTCTTCACCATTGCAGCGTCCCACCATTCCACTTCCAGCCCCATTGCCCGCCTGGCTTTGTATTCGGCTTCCAGCTGCGGGACGTCCTTTTTATAAGAGGCCAGCAGCAGGCTCTCTTTATGCTGGAACAGCGAAGGGTCCAGCCTGTTGCAGATCTCCTCCAGAGCGCCGATGGATGCCGCGCAAAGCCTGTAAGCCCGCTCTGCACGCGCTTTCCCGATCTTCTCCGAAAGCTCGGTGAGCGGTACATCTATTTCGTATTGCAGCAGTGAAGTACTGGCGCAGGTGCTGCCCAGGCCTACCGTACGTGCGTCCACCACCACGCATTCCAGGCCCGCGTTCACCAGGGCATAAGCGGTGAGCGCACCGGAAATGCCGGCGCCTATTACGGTAACGGGCGTACGAATGTTTTCCTGCAGCTTGGGGTAAACCTGCGGCAGGCCGTTTTGGATCAGTGAAAGCGGTAAACCGGAGCTGAGGTCCACAGGCAGTGATTTTTAAACCTGAAAATTACCGGTACATTTGGGCTGTCCGGAACCGGACGGTCATGTACTGAAACGGACGGCCCCGTTTTTCTAAGATATTGATACCCAACATGTGCAACGGTGGTACGATTTTATGGTATTACCGTATCAACGCAAAATCTATACCGCATGTTCCGCAACCATTTCAAAATAGCGATCCGCAATGCGTGGAAATACCGTACCTACACAAGCATCAACCTCGCCGGCCTTTCCATCGGCCTCGCGGCCTGCTGGATATTGCTCCTGTACGTCGGCCACGAGCTGGGATATGAACGGTTCCATACGCATGCAGGCAGGATATACCGCCTGGCTTCCCATGCCACATGGCCCGGCGGCAACCTGCACCTGGCAACATCTTCCTTCCAGTTCGGCCCCGCATTGCAGCAGGATCATCCGGAGATCGCGGCGTTTACCAGGGTGGGAGCTGAAGGCGGCGGCCTGCTGGATAACGGCCGGCGGAAGCTGGAAGTGGGAGCCGCGGTATTTGCAGACAGCGCTTTCCTGGGCATATTCAGCTACCCGCTGCTGGCGGGCGACGCCGCCACGGCCCTGAAGGCGCCGGGCTCCGTAGTGCTCACGGAAAGCCTTGCACGGAAGCTGTTCACCGACCCGCTTTCGGCCCTGGGCAAGCAGGTGAGCTGGGACCGGCATACGACCGAAACCGTGACCGGCGTGATGAAAGACGTGCCGCGGCAGACACATTTGTATTTTGAAGCCCTTCGTTCCATGCCGCCCGGTTTTGGCGGCGGCTGGGAATCATTCGACACATACACTTACCTCATGCTCAGCCCCGGCGCGGATGTAAAGAAGCTGGAGGCGAAGCTGCCCGGCTTTTATCCGAAGCACCTGCAGGCGCATATGGGCGGGGGCGTGGATTTCCGGCTCGAATTGCAGCCGCTTGAAAATATCCACCTGCATTCGCACCTGGATTACGAGATCAGCCCGAACGGGAACATCCGGATCGTGTATATTTTTTCCCTGATCGCGGCGCTCATCCTGTTCATTGCCTGCATCAACTACATGAACATCTCCACTGCGCGGGCTTCCGTGCGGGTGCGGGAAGTTGGCGTACGCAAGTCGCTGGGCTCCGCCCGCGGGCAGATAGCAGGGCTTTTCCTCGCAGAATCCGTGCTGGTCACGCTGGTAGCGGCCATCGTGGCCTCGGTGCTGGTATCCGCCGCATTGCCCGTGTTCAACGGTATCTCGGGCCTGCAGCTCAGTATCTGGCACTACGGCACCGGCTATACGCTGATGATGCTATTTGCATTCGCGCTGCTCACCGGGCTGGCCGCGGGAGCTTACCCGGCATTGTTCATGGCCGGCTTCGAAACCATCACCGCGTTAAAAGGCAGGCTCAGCTTCCGTTTCGGTAATGCGGGCTTCCGCAGGGGGCTGGTCACCTTTCAGTTTGCCGTTGCCGTGGTGCTGATCGCGGCTTCGATCGTAACCTGGCGGCAGATGCAGTTTGTGAGCGGGAAAGACCTCGGTTTTGCCAAGGACCAGGTAGTCACTTTCCACCTGCACGACGAGGTGCTGCGCGGGCGCATCGCCGCCATCCGCGCACAGCTGATGAAAAGCCCCTGGATACTGAACGTGTCTGCGGTAAGCAATCCCATCGGTGGCAACAACCTTGGCGGTTACGGGTTCAAAGCGGAGAAAAACGGTGAATTGCAGCCCTCTGTGAGCACGAAGGAATTCAAAGTGGATGAACATTTCCTGGAGACCATGGGCATTCCGCTGGTGAAAGGGCGCAACTTCAGCATGGACAGGCCGGGAGAACGGTATACCGCCATGCTGATCAACGAGACCATGGCGGAAGCGCTGGGTTTTGAAGATCCCATCGGCCAGGTATTGCAGTACGAAGCAGACACCATCCGCCAGCGGCGTATTATCGGCGTGGTGAAAGACTTCCACGTTTATTCCCTCCAGCACAAGATAGCGCCCACGGCCATGATGATGGCGCCGTTCTCCGCCATGGAAGACAATCTTTACCTGCGCCTTCATAAAGATCATATTCCTGAAGCGTTGCGGCATATGGAAACAGTATACGCTTCATTCGAAAAGAACTACCCGCTGGAATATCATTTCCTGGATGAGAATTTCTCCGCACAATACCGCACAGAGCACACCCAGCGCAGGCTGTTCCTCATATTCACCGGCCTGGCCATCTTTATCGCCTGCATGGGCCTGTTGGGCCTTGCCGCGTTCACCGCCGAGCAGCGCACCAAAGAGATAGGCGTGCGCAAGGTGCTGGGTGCTTCCATAGCCCATATCGCCGCGCTGCTTACCGGCGATTTCCTGCGGCTGGTGCTTATTTCCGCCGCCATTGCCATACCGCTCGCCTGGTGGGCCATGCAATACTGGCTGAGCGATTTTGCATACCGCATCAGCCTAAGCTGGTGGATATTTGCCGCAGCAGGCGGCATGGCACTGCTCATCGCCTGCCTGACGGTGGGCTACCATGCCCTGCGGGCCGCTATGGCCAATCCCGCCGATACATTAAAGATGGAGTGAACGCCAATTTCCTTATATTTAGGAATGATGTTCCGCAATCACCACCTGAAAGGCATCAGGGAGGGAAAGATCAAGCTGGCGTACCGCAACTGGCTCAAGCCGAACCTGAAAGCAGGCAGCACGCAGCTTACCGCTTACGGGCAACTGATGATAGACGAAGTAACGGAAGTGCCGGCGTCCGACATCACCGAGGCCTCCGCGCGGGAATCCGGCTTCCCTTCCAAAGCAGCCCTGCTGACGGAGCTGGCTAAACGCCCCGGCCAGCTGTACCGTATCCGCTTCCACTACCTCGGCGAAGACCCGCGCATTGCGCTCCGTGAGAACAGCGATTTATCCGGCGACGAAATGGCCGCCATCCTCAAAAAGCTCGCATCCCTCGATAAACACAGCGCCATCGGCGCCTGGACGAAAAAAGTGCTGACGGCGATAGAGCGCCATCCTGCTGAGCGGGCGGGCGACCTGGCGGTGGCGCTTAAAATGGACAAGGAATGGATGAAGCTCAATATCAGGAAGCTGAAGAATTTAGGTCTGACCGAAAGCCTCAAGCTGGGCTACCGCCTGAGCCCCAGGGGAGAAGAAGTGCTGGCTGCGCTGAAGCAGCGGTAGGCCTTCCGTTCATCATGCAATTGCTTTTTTTAACAAAATATTATCCCTAGATTACCACCCGTTTAACACAACAAAAATTTATGCCTGCAATTCAGCAAAAGACCGCCAGGCTGGCCGCTTTTCTCGGAATGATGAGCCTGCCCGCGATGGTATCCGCGCAGCAAGGTGCTGCCAGCACATCCAAATTCAGCCAGTATGAAGCGTTTCAACCGGTATTTTATTTATCAGACGGCAGCGACGTGCGTACCGCCAGCGGCCGCCCAGGTAGCAAATACTGGCAGAACGCCGCAGATTACAAGATCGACGTAACGTTCGACGATCAGAAGGAAACCATTTCCGGCTCCGTGCTCATTACTTATAAGAACAACAGCCCGGAAAACCTGCCTTTCCTCTGGCTGCAGCTGGACCAGAACATCTACGACAAGGAATCGCGCGGCTCCGTTTCCACCGGCGGCATCGGCCGCTGGGGCAACCGTAACTTCGACGGCGGTTATACCATCGGCAACGTGTCCGTTATCAGCGCAGGCAAAGAACAAAAAGTAGAACCGCAGATAACGGATACACGTATGCGCGTGGACCTGCCGCAGGCCCTGAAAGCCAACGGCGGCGCCGTACAGGTGAAAGTGCAGTTCTCTTTCCCGATCCCCGAGTATGGAACGGACCGTATGGGCATCCTCAAAACGAAGAATGGTAAAATATATGAAATAGCGCAGTGGTACCCCCGCATGTGCGTGTTCGACAACGTGCTGGGCTGGAACACCCTGCCGTACCTCGGCCAGGGCGAGTTCTACCTGGAATACGGCAATATCGAGTACAGCATCAACGCGCCGGCGAACCATATCGTGGTGGGTTCCGGCCAGCTGCTGAACCCGGCTGAAGTGCTTACCCCCGTTCAATTACAACGTTACCAGCGAGCGCAGCAGAGCGACAAGACCGTAATGCTGCGCGACCGGAACGAAGTGACCGATCCCGCTTCACGCCCCGCCAAACAGCGCCTTACCTGGAAATTCAAATGCAATAACACGAGAGACGTTGCCTGGGCTTCATCGCCCGCCTTCATCTGGGATGCCGCGCGTATGAACCTGCCCGGCGGCAAAAAAGCGCTGGCGATGAGCGTATATCCCGACGAAAGCGCGGGAGACAGCGCCTGGAGCCGCTCCACCGAATACGTGAAAGGCTGCATCGAGCATTACTCCGAAAAATGGTATCCCTACACTTATCCCGCTGCGGTAAACGTGGCGGGTATCGTTGGCGGGATGGAATATCCCGGCATCGTGTTCTGCTCTTCCCGCTCACAGCGCGCGGGCCTCTGGGGTGTAACCAACCACGAATTCGGGCACAACTGGTTCCCCATGATCGTGGGCAGCAACGAAAGGCGTTTTGCCTGGATGGACGAAGGTTTCAACACGTTCATCAATGGTATTGCAGACAAGGCCTTCAACAACGGCGAATACGCCAATAAGGGCCGCGACCGCCATAACCTGAGCCGCGCCATGTACATGGACAGTTCCGGCATCCTGCACCGCCCGGACGTGGTGCGCCAGAGCAGCCTCGGCATCCTGGCCTATTACAAGCCGGCTGTGGGGCTCGACCTGTTAAGAGAAGAAGTGCTCGGCGAAGAACGTTTTGACAAAGCATTCCGTTTTTATATCGACAATTGGGCATTCAAGCACCCAACGCAGTGGGATTTCTTCCGCGCCATCGAAAACAGCAGCGGCGAAAACCTGGACTGGTTCTGGCGTTCGTGGATACTGAACAACTGGAAGGTGGATATGGCCGTTGCCCCCGTTACTTACATGAACGATACCACCGCCGTGGTGACGCTGGAATGCCTGGAGCAGGCGCCCATGCCGGTAACCGTAGACCTGAAGCTGGCCGATGGCAGCGTGAAACGCCTGAAGTTCCCCGTGGAGATCTGGCAAAGCGGGCCCGTATTCCGGTTCCGGCAGACCGTTTCAGGCAAGATCGAAAGCGTGACAATCGATCCTGACAAACGGTTGCCTGACGTGAACAGTGCGAACAACAGCTGGATCAAACAATAAAAACATTCATCACAGCATAACAAAAAAAGCGCCTGCACAGGCGCTTTTTTTGTTTCCCGGAACACTGCGGCCCGTGCGTTTTCCCCGCATTTAAAAGTGTTTGTTTGTCATTTTATTTTGATCTGCCGGTTTTTTACTTAATTTTCCGGCTGATGCCAACGGAGTTTTCTTTTCGTCTTAACTGATCGTATGCAGGGAAATCCGATCTAAATCGTTAAATTACAATTACAGTTCCACGCATTCCATGTTACAGAAATATCACCTGTTACTGCTTTTTTGTATGCTGCTGAACCGCAGCCATGCTCAACAGCCTTTGCACGAATTCAGCACCTTAAATATCCATCACGGGCTTTCCAACAACCAGGTGAACTGCATTTACAAAGATGCCAAGGGATTCATGTGGTTTGGCACCATGGGCGGGCTGAACCGCTACGACGGCAGCAGTTTCCGGCATTTCCGCCACAGCATAGCCGATTCCCTTTCCCTTAGCGACGATTATATTATGGGGCTCTATGCCCTGCCCGGCAAACGCATGTACGTGAAGACCCGCAACGGCGATAATCTTTATGATCCCGTGCTGGAGCAATTCATTCCCGCGCCGGCCTGGCTCAAAGGCCTGGGGCTTCCGCAGGCGGGGGTGACCAGCATTCTGACAACCGGCGATACCTGCTGGGTGGCCTACGCAGATTCAGGGCTGTACCGCATCCTGGCGGGGAACAAAGCGGTGCGCGTGCCGCTGAAGAACCCGCGCGGCGTACAAATTGCGGACATCCGGCGGGAAAATGAGCAGCACATTATGCTGCTGTATAAGGACGGCGGCCTTGTAAGGCTGGATGTACGCACGGGCCGCACGCTCATGGAAACCGACATGCTCTGCCCGTACGTTACTAAACCGCCCATATCCCTCCAGCTGTTCATAGACGCGGAGCAGGACCTGTGGCTGTACATGCCGGGCAGCGATTTCGGGGCCTTGTATTATAACCCGCGCAACGGTATGGTGCGCCTGCTTTCCAGGCGGAACCTGGTTTTGAATAACGACATCGTGAACAGCATCATCCAGGACGCGCACGGCCGCATCTGGATCGGAACGGATCATGGCGGCGTGAACGTGGTGAACAAAAAAGATTTCACCGCCGCCATTATCACCAGCCGCACTGAAGACACCAAAAGCATTGCGGAGAACGCTATTTATGCGTTGTATAAAGACGACCAGGGCATCATCTGGTGCGGCACCTACAAACGCGGCGTGAGCTATTACGCCGAAAATAAAATGAAGTTCCGCCTCTATGAGCATAAGCACGGCATTGCGGGCAGCCTGCCTTACAACGACGTGAACTGCTTCGCGGAAGACGCCAAAGGCAATATCTGGATCGGCACCAACGGCGGAGGGCTTATTTACTTTGACAGGAAGGCCAATACTTTCAAACAGTTCAAACACAACCCGGCAGACGACAACAGCATCAGCAACGACGTGATCGTAAGCCTGTATGTCGACAGGTACGATAACCTCTGGATCGGGTATTATTTCGGGGGCATGGATTATTACAACCACCAGCGCTTCGCCCATTACCGCCACAACCCGCAGGACCCCAACAGCCTGGCCAATAAGACCGTGTGGAAGATCTACCGCGACCGCCGGAACACGTTCTGGATTGGTACTTTGGGCGGCGGGCTGGACCGGTTCGACCCCGGCAACGGCATTTTTTACCACAATAACGCAGACCAGCCCAACTCCGTACATTCCAACTACATCACGGCTTTCGCGGAAACGCCCGGCGGCGACCTGTGGATCTCCACCGCCTACGGCATCGATGTGCTGGATAAATCGAAGGGCATTTTTATCCACCTGCTGCACAGCACGCACCAGCTCAGCAACGACAACGTAAGCTCCCTGCTTTGCGACAGCCGCGGCCACATGTGGGCCGGCACGCGCGAAGGCCTCAGCCTTTTCGATCCTGCTGCCCGCACGTTCCGTACCTTCCGCACCGAGCATGGCCTGCCCGACGATAATATCATCAGCATACTGGAAGACCGCCAGGGTTACATCTGGGTGAGCACTTCACGGGGCCTCAGCAAAATTTCCGTGGAAGAAGGAGAGGGGGGCGTGCGCATCAAATGCCGGAATTATGACGACGACGACGGATTGCAGGGCAAGGTGTTCAACGTAAACGCCGCGCTGAACCTGCGGAGCGGCGAAATGATCTTCGGCGGGGCGGATGGCTTCAACATCTTCAGGCCAGAGGAGATCAGGCAGCATCATACCCAACCCGCATTGGTGTTCACCAGCCTTCAACTGTTCAACAAAACCGTGGGCGTGAACGAAAAATTCCGCAACCACATCGTGCTGCCCGCTGCCCTGCCCGAAACCCGGGAACTGGAGCTGCGGTACAACGAAAATGACTTTTCCATCGACTTTGCTTCCCTCAATTTTGTGCATTCCGGCAAGAACCGTTACACTTATTTCCTGGAAGGGTTCAACAAGGAATGGATGGTGACGGACGGGCGGAGCAGGCGCATTACCTATACCAATATCAATCCCGGCGAATATACACTGCACCTGAAAGCCGCGGAAGAGGACGGGCAGTGGAACAGCAAAGGCATTTCCCTGAAGATCCGCATCCTGCCTCCTTTCTGGAAAACACCCTGGGCTTACGCCCTGTACATCATGACGGCCATCGCGCTGCTGTATTTTTCAAGGAAAATGGTGATAC
>CBFHAF010000056.1:0-11578 GCA_965653435.1 uncultured Chitinophaga sp. | reverse complement strand
TAAGCGGCCGGTGTTGGCCATTGTGATGAACATCATCATAGTGATCTTCGGCCTCGTGGGCTTTACCTTCCTGGGTGTGCGCGACTTTCCCGCCATCGACCCGCCCGTTGTGAACGTACGCACCTCCTACCCTGGCGCCAACTCAGACATCATTGAAACACAGATCACCGAAGTACTGGAAAAAGCCATCAACGGCGTAGCCGGTATCAAAAATATATCCTCCCTCAGCAGCCAGGGCAACAGCAACATCACCGTGGAGTTCGAGCTTGGCGAAGACCTGGAAGCAGCTACCAACGACGTACGCGACAAAGTGAGCCAGGCCCAGCGGAACCTCCCGCAAGACCTGGAAGCCCCGCCCGTTGTATCTAAAGCAGACGCCAACTCAGACGCCATCATCTCCATGACCGTGCAGAGCAACACGCACAACCAGCTGGAGATCACGGAATATGCGACCAACGTGCTGCTGGAAAGGCTGCAAACCATTCCCGGCGTGTCCGCCATCCAGGTATGGGGTGAAAAGAAATATGCCATGCGCATCTGGCTCGACCCTTCGCGCCTTTCCGCTTACAGCCTTACCCCCGGCGACGTGCAGGATGCGCTGGCACGGGAGAACGTGGAGCTGCCCTCCGGCAAGATCGCCGGCAACGCCACGGAGCTCACCGTGCGTACCTTCGGCCGCCTCGATACGGAAGAGGAATTCAACAACCTGATCATCAAAAACGTGAACGGCGCAGAGATCCACCTCCGCGACGTGGGCCAGGCAGTGCTGGGCCCCGAAAATGAGGAAACGCAGCTGAAGGAATCCAATATCCCGCAGATCGCGCTGGCCCTCATTCCCCAACCGGGCTCCAACTACGTGGCCATTTCAGATGAGTTCTATAAACGATATGAAGACCTGAAGAAGGAAGTGCCCGAGGATTATACGCTGAACATCGCGATGGACAATACCGCCTTCATCAAAAAAAGTATCCTTGAAGTGCAGGAAACGCTCGTCATCGCATTGGTGCTCGTGATCCTGATCGTATACCTCTTCTTCCGCGACTGGCTCATGGCCCTCCGCCCGATCGTGGACATTCCCGTTTCGCTGATCGGCGCATTCTTCATCATGTATGTCTGCGGCTTCACCATCAACATCCTCACCCTGCTGGCCATTGTACTGGCAACGGGGCTCGTGGTGGACGATGGTATCGTGGTAACGGAGAACATCTATAAAAAGATCGAAGCGGGCATGCCCAAAATGCGCGCCGCCAAAGAAGGCTCGGAAGAGATCTTTTTCGCGGTGATCGCCACTTCCATCACACTGGCATTCGTATTCCTTCCCATCATCTTCCTCCAGGGTTTCGTAGGAAGCCTGTTCCGGGAATTTGGTATCGTAGTGGCCGGCGCCGTGCTCATTTCCGCATTCGTATCGCTCACGCTCACGCCTGTACTGAACGTTAAGCTCGCGCGTAAAACACATAAACATTCATGGTTCTACGAAAAAACAGAACCCTTCTTCAGCGGCCTTGAAAATGGCTACAAACGTTCACTGGAAGCGTTCATGAAAGTACGCTGGATGGCGTTCGTGGTGATCGCGGGATGCCTGGTCATGATCTACTTCCTGTTCAGCAACCTGCAATCGGAACTGGCGCCGGTGGAAGACCGCAGCACATTCCGCCTTTCTGTTACCGCTCCGGAAGGCACTGCCTACGATGCAATGAATGAATACGTGACCAACCTCGTGGATTTCATGATCGATTCCATCCCGGAAAAGAGGGTGATCCTTTCCGTGACAGCGCCCGGCTTCTCAGGCGCCGGCTCGGTGAACACTGCCTTCGCTTTCGTGACGCTGCCTGAGCCGCACGAAAGGACCCGTTCGCAGAAAGACATCGTGAACATGGTGAACCGCAATATGTACCGCTTCCCGCAGGGCAAGGTATTCGCCATCGAGCAGCAAACTATCCAGGTAGGCCGCCGCGGCGGTCTTCCCGTAGCCTTCGTGCTGCAAAACGTGAACTTCGAAAAGCTGGCCTCCGTGATACCCAAGTTCATGGACGAAGCTTCCGCCAATCCTGTATTCCAGGGGGTAGACGTAGATCTGAAGTTCAACAAGCCCGAGCTGCGCATTTCCATCAACCGCGCAAAAGCAAGCGAGCTAGGCGTTTCAGTGGCCGACATCTCCTCCACCCTCCAGCTTGCATTGAGCAACCGCCGCTTCGGGTACTTTATCCGCAACGGTAAACAATACCAGGTAATGGGCCAGGTGTTCCGCGCGGACCGCGACGACCCGATCGACCTGCAAAGCATTTACGTGCGCAACACCCGTGGCGAAGCCATTCAGCTGGACAACCTGGTGAGCATCCAGGAAGAGACCAGCCCGCCGGTTATTTACCACTTCAACCGCATGAAATCCGCCACCATCTCCGCGGGCCTTGCCCCCGGCAAAACCATCGGCGACGGTATAGACGCCATGACAGGCATTTACCAGAAACTGCAGAAAGAAGGCGTGATAGACGAATCCTTTGCCACCGCGCTCAGCGGCTCCAGCCGCGACTATGCGGAGAGCGGCTCCAATACCATGTTCGCCCTCCTGCTGGCGCTGGTGCTCATTTATCTCGTACTGGCCGCGCAGTTCGAAAGCTGGGTGGATCCTTTCATCATCATGCTCACCGTACCCATGGCCTTCGCCGGAGCATTCCTTTCGCTCAAGCTGTTCGGGCAAACCTGGAACATCTTCTCCCAGATCGGGGTGATCATGCTTATAGGGCTTGTAACGAAGAACGGCATTCTGATCGTGGAGTTCGCCAACCACATGCGCGACGCAGGCAAGCAGAAAACACGCGCCGCGGTAGATGGCTCCGTTATGCGTCTCCGCCCCATCCTGATGACCAGCCTCGCGATGGCCCTGGGTGCGCTGCCGATCGCCATGAGCCTCGGCGCCGCCTCTACCAGCCGTATTCCGCTTGGTATCGTAATTGTAGGCGGTATCATGTTCTCCCTCGTGCTCACGCTGTATGTGATCCCGGCGATCTATACCTACCTGAGCCGGAGAGGAAAGCTCAGCGGATCTGACGAAGAAACAGCAGAACAGGCGTCACCCGAAGCAGCAGCCGCTGTATCTCATGCATAAGAATCATCGCTCCCGGCAACGGGAAACGGTAAACTGAATAAAATGAAATTGAACAGAAAATTATTGACGGGGATATTCTTTCTTCAGCTGGCCGTAAGCGCCAAAGCACAGCAGGTGCTTACGCTGGAGCAGGCGATAGACCTGGGTTTAAAGAATAACTTCGATATACGGCTGGCCCGCAACGATGCGGAAGTGGCCGCCAACGACAATGCATACGCCAATTTCGCCTTTGCGCCGCGCCTGAACGGTACCGCTTCCAACGTATGGAATAATACCGCTACCAAGCAGGAATTTGGCAACGGCACCAAAAGGGATACCAGCGGCATCAAGAACCGGCAGCTCCAGGCGGCTGTAAACCTCAACTGGACACTATTCGACGGGCTCAAGATGTTCGCAACGCGCAACCGCATCCAGGCGATCGAGATACTGGGCGAGCTGAACGTGAAGAACCAGGTGGAAAATTCCATCGCCAACATCATCAACAGCTACTACAACATTGCCCAGCAAAAACAGCAGCTGCGCGCATTGGCCGAACAGATGAGCATTTCGGACGAACGGGTAAAGCTCTCCGACGCCAAGTTCCAGACCGGCCTCGCGCCTAAAACAGACTGGCTGCAGGCCAAAGTGGATTACAACGCGCAGCGTGCCAACTGGCTCCGCCAGCAAACGGCCATCGAGCAAAGCAAAGCTGCGCTTAACCAGCTGCTGGGCATTTCGGACGGCAACCTCAACTACGATGTGAACGACAGCATTCCGGTAAACCTTTCCCTTTCCTACGGCGAAATACTGCAGAATTTGCCTAACACCAACCCGCAGCTGCAGGTGGCCCGCCAGAGCCTCGAAATATCTAAGCTGGTTTTAAAAGAAAGGAAAGGCGATTTTTTTCCCGTGATCGCTTTCAATTCGGCATATAACTTCACACAATCCAACGCCAGTGCGGCTATCAACCAGTTCAGCCCGATATTCAACCAGAACAGGGGCTTCAACTACGGCTTCTCAGCCACGGTCCCTATTTTCAACGGCCTCAACGCACACCGCGCGCTGAAAGCGGCGAAGCTGGATATTGCCTACCAGCAGCTGGCGGTGGAAAACACGCAATCTCAGGTGAACCTGCTGCTTACGAATGCTTTTAAAGACTATGAATATTATAAAATGTCTTTAACGCTGGAGGAGGAAAGTGTGGACCTCGCGCGCGAAAATACCATGGTGGCGCTGGAGCGTTTCAGGCAGGGCGTATCCACCACGCTGGAAGTGAAAGAAGCCCAGCAAAGCCTTGAACTGGCCTCCTACAGGCTCATCCAGGCGAGGTACAATACGAAAGTAGCGGAAACGGAGCTGCACAGGCTTAAAGGCACCCTCTTGAAATAAACTGATTCATACTGACTAGTCCTAAAATACGTTGACAGATTTTAGGTTAATTATTTTCCCTGGCCGCGTACGCAGCCAGGGATTTTTTATGAACAATTTCTGAAGTAAGCATGTCAAGAGCAAGATGTGGTCTTCGTTGATTATAGATCTTGATGGACTGGTGAACAATCTTTTCTAATTCATTGATATTGTTGGTCTTAGTTATTAAAAACTCCTCCTTGATAATCCCGTTGATCCTTTCGGCCATGGCATTTTGATAACAATCATAGCCATCTGTCATGCTGGGCCTAATGCCCGCTTTATGCAGCTGTTGCTGGTATAAAGCCGAACAATATTGGATTCCCCGATCGGAATGATGGATTAGTCTGGTATTTGCTTTTCGTGTTTTTATCGCCATTTTTAATGCCTGGGCGATCCCTTCAGTCCGCAAGTCCGCGTTTAGTGAATAACCCACTATTTTACGGCTGTATGCGTCTGTTATGAGTGCCAGGTAAGTATGCGCAGCCTTCGTTTGCACATAGGTGATGTCACTGACCCATACCTGCTCAACCCCAGTAGGGATGGTCGTTTTAAGCAGGTTGGGATACTTACGAAGCCAGTGTTTAGACATCGTGGTCTTTGTATAGCTCCTTTTGGATTTGATTAAAAGATGTTCTGCTTTCAATAATGCAAAAAGCTTATCCCGTCCTATCTTCAAGCCTTGTTGCTCCCATCGGCTTTTCAATAGATAATATAGCTTCCTGGTGCCCAATCTAGGTAAAAACTTCCTTTCTTCCACCACCAGGTCCTTTATGACTTGTAGCTGATCCAGTCGCTTATTATTGCGCATTTCCCGTTGGTAGAAACTTTGCCTGCTTACACCAAACAACCTGCTTGTTACTGAAAGGGAGATTTTCCCTTCTTGCTGGAGCCGCCGGGCTGTTTGGTGGAAAGCTTTTTTCTAACTGGCAAACCATATTCATTTTCTATAATATCAATGGCCGTGGAAAGAAAAAGATTCTTCTTCTTTTCCAGTTCCAGCGCCGCTTCCAGCTCTTTAATCCTTTGTTCCGGTGTTTTTTCAGACATATGCCTTGAATGAAGTGTGGGTAAAGCCCATTCTAATGTACCATGTTTCCGTAACCAAACCAAAACTGTGCTTCGGCCTTGGATCCCATAGTGCTTTTGAGCCTGCTTATACGTAAATGTGCCCTTTTCCACCTCGGCTACAACCTGTAATTTAAAGGCTAACGTGTAGTCGCGCTGGCTCCGGCGAAGCCCTGATTCTAATACTGTTTCTTTCATGTTGACTTCATAAGTGTCAACCTATTTCAGGACGGGTCATACCCATAAAAAAAGCGGCTCAGATGGCCGCTTTTTTTTATGCAATATCATTGTGCCGGTGTTGTGTCTTTTGGTAGTGTTCCCTGCTGCTTCTGGTATTTTTCGAACGCCTGTTTGATGAAAAGCATCAGATCATAATCCGAAGCGCTCAGCAGGAAATTGTAAGTGGGCCGGTAATGCAGCATGAAGGAATCCAGCTCGGGGCTTTCCAGTTTGGTCATGCGCTGCACCAGGTCGGGATTATAACGGTGATCGATATGTTTTTCCTCTTCCCAGTATTTCAGCTGCTCGCCGAACGCTTCCTTGCGCTTGCGGGCTTTGCTCGGGATGAGGTAACTCAGCGCGGTGATAGGATTGGAAGGCAGCGTTTTCAGCACATCCAGCGCGCCGGGCCGTTTGTACCCGAAATATTTCACATATTCGTCGCGCATGGCCAGCGAGTCATGTTTATAGATGCGGCCACGGATATTCACACCCTGCAGCCCGAAGATGTGCCGTTTCATCTGCACGTTCTGTGTACCGGAAATGCCCGGCGCAACGATCTGCGTACGCACATAGCTGATCATGGTAAATTCAATGGTATCCCCAGGCCGCGCCTCGATGTAATAACGGCCGGTTTCGTTGCTCACGGTGCCCATGCCGGAGCGCTTATTCCAGACACTCACGGAAGGGAGGCCCGTGCGGGTATCGGCGTCGGTCACCATACCCATCAGGCGCACCTGGGCGGCAACTTTCTGCAAACCCGGTACCAGGAACAAGGCCAGTGCAACAGTGTATCTGATCAGAACATGCTTCATACTATTCAATCAAAATTAGCGTTCCCGGATCAAAAGAAACGTTAAAAATATTTATCACACAAGTCGTCCAATGCCCGGATTTGCCTAAATTCGGCAAACAACCATTCAAATACTGCGCCATGGCCCGAAAGATACTTTTTTGCACCCAACGGTACCTGTACCTGAAAGAACGCATTCTCGCCCTGGCTCCGGATGACTGGGAAGACGGGCAAATGACCATCCGCGACTTCCCGGACGGGGAACATTACCATCGTATAACCAGCAACGTTAGCGGCAAAGAAGCGGTGCTTATCGGCGGAACAATAGACGATAAGGAAACCCTCGAGCTCTTCGACATTGCCCATGGCTGCATACAGAACGGGGCGCTGTGCATCAGCCTTGTGATCCCCTATTTCGGATATTCCACCATGGAAAGGGCTGTAAAATACGGCGAAATCGTGAAAGCCAAGAACCGCGCCATCCTTTTCTCCGCCCTGCCCACCACTTCGCTGGGTGCAAAAGTGATACTGATAGACCTGCATGTGGACGGTATTTCCTATTATTTCGAAAGCAACATCCGCCCCGTGCACCTTTACGGTAAAACATTCGTGCGCAACGCCGCCCTCGAAATTGCCCGGGGAAGGCCGTTTGTAATGGCCAGTACAGACGCCGGCCGCGCCAAATGGGTGGAATCCCTCGCCAACGATCTCCATGTTTCCGCCGCATTCGTTTTCAAAAAACGTCTTTCCGGCGAAGAAACAGATATTACCGCCATCAGCGCCAATGTGCAGGACCAGCTGGTGATCATTTACGACGACATGATCCGCACCGGCGGCTCCCTCCTGCAGGCCGCGGCAGCTTACCGTGAAGCAGGCGCCAGCAGCATCGCGGTGATCACTACCCATGGCATCTTTGCCGCCAACGGTTTTGAGAAGATCAGGAACAGCGGCCTGGTGGAAAAACTTGTGTGTACGGACACTCATCCGAACGCCCTCCGGATCGCCGATCCTTTCCTGGAAGTAAAATCCGTTGCGCCGCTGATACTCGAATATTTTCTGGAGGTTCCCGTATGAGCCATAACTTTGCCGCATGTTAACGATCCGGACCATAGAATACGGCAGCTGCGACTACCACGATATGGTGGCGCTGCGCGATAAAATACTGCGCCGCCCGCTTGGGCTCACGTTTTCACCCGAATATTTACAGCAGGAGATCAGCGACGTACTGATCGGCGGTTTTGAAGAGGAGAAGATCATCGGCTGTTGCATACTCAGCCCGGTGGATGAAAACACCGTGCAGCTAAGGCAGATGGCGGTAGACGGAACCTTGCAGGGAAGCGGCACAGGCAGCAAAATTCTCGCTTTCGCGGAACAGCAGGCAAAAGCAAACGGCTTTTCGGAACTAATGATGCATGCCCGTAAAGAGGCCGTTCTTTTTTATGAAAAAAACGGCTACCAGGTACGCGGGGATGAATTTACGGAGGTGAATATCCCGCACTATGAAATGTTCAAACGGCTGTAATCCTTAAAAGTGGATTGCATCAGCGAGCTGAAACCATTGCGGGCTTCTTCGTTCTCGAATGCGCTGGTGGGAATGAGAAAAAATGTGCGTTTGTCGCGGTAGATAAAAAAGAAATTCCGCGTTTCTATGATCTGCGAAAATATCTTCCACGGCATGCTGCGCTCTCCCTGCCCGGTTGAAATAGCCATCCCTTCTTCGTTGTAGCGCAGGCGTATGTTGTCTTTGAAAGTAGCGGCCTTGTTGTAGGTGGAAACCGGCAGCAAATACCAGAAAGCCCAGCCCAATACCATCATCATGACGCAGATACCGAGCAGGGCATTAAAATTCACCACGTTGAACAGGTAACCCGTAACAGTGGCAATCAGTAAAATTATGAGGGTATTGCGAAATACTTTGATTTCGCCCCGGCGGAGAAAGTGAAATCGTAATGCATTAATAACCTCTTCCTTGTTGTAAGTGAACTGTAGCAAATGCATTCAACGAACTTACGAAATTATTTTGAAGCGGTCAAAGACATTGGTGTATCCAGGTCGTCGCAGGTGGATACGGGTGCATTGTTTTTGCGTATGGAAGAAGTAACGTTGCGTTTACCGCTAAGGTCTTCCTCGTTGAGACCGGGGAAGTTCTTCTTGATAAATTTCAGGTATTGCTGCAACACTTTGGGATCTACTTTGAACGGAGCCACTACATCCTGGCCGTCATCTCCTTTTAAAGGAGTATTGCTGTTCACACGGGTTTCATTCTGTAAATACCATTTATACAGGTCAACGATGGCCTTTTGCATTTCAGCTTCTTCCACCTTTTCCACTTTGTTGGAAGATTGAGGCAACCCCCAAATAAAATCCTCCACCCTCGTAGCGGTTTTGGCTTTTGCACCCTTGTCCGGCTTATCGCCGTTGTTATTTGTTTTATCGCCATTATGGGCGAATGCTGCAGCGGTTGTGACTGTACCCAGTATCAACATGAACAACAGCTTTTTCATACGGGTAAGATTTAATGACCTAAAAATACAAAATAACTGAGATATTTTACCCCTAATTGACGAACAGGTACTTCTACGGTACAAACTGCACATATCCAGGTACTAATCGCAGGGTGTGTATTTAAAAGACGACCGTTAAATCAAAAAGTTGCAGCTTTCCCCGGATTATTTCCTCAGTTCCTGCTGGTTCACCTCAAACCTGCCCAAAACCTGCTTTCCCTTATCCATGAACTCCAGCTTCAGCACCCGCCCGCCTTTGGGGCCTGAAACGCTGATCCGTGCGAAGTTCTGGGTCACCACAAGCGTGCCCGGCACGCGGAAGGGATTGTCTTTTTCGTTCCCCAGCAGCACCCCGCCCACGCCGGAAGTAAGCGGCGAACTGGTGATGTCGTAAAGCGGATAATTGTCTTTCCGGGGCAGCTTTATTACCTCGGAATGGTGGCGGTCTCCCGTCAGGAACAGGATGCCGGGAATGCGGTTCTGCTCCAGAAAATTCATAAAGTCATGATATTCAACCGGAAAATGGTGAAAACTGTCAAAAATTGAAATAGGATTGAGCGCCTGGCTGCCGGTCACGATGATCTTAAAAGAAGCATTGCTGGTGAGCAGGGCGTTCTTCAGCCACTCCATCTGCTGGTCGCCATACATTTTTTTGGCAGGATTGGGCTGGCCATCGACGCTGTCCGGCAGTTCGCCCGCGCTGGACCAGTACCGCCCGTCCAGCAGGAAAAAGTCCACGTCGCTGAAGCCGTAGCGGGTGTAAATGCCCTGGCCTTCTTCCCCGAAGCTGGGGTTAGGCCAGTATTGGGAGAACACTTCGCGGCTCTCATCGCGGAAAATGTAGGATTTATTGGAGTTGTTCGGGCCGTAATCGTGATCGTCCCAGATGGCGTAATGCGGCATGGCCTGGAGGAAACGCTGTAAAACGGGCAGCGACCGGTCGCGGTGGGCGCGGTATTGGAGGCCGGGAACGGAGTTATAGTCTGCGTCGCGGGTATACCAGTTGTCGCCCAGCCACATCATGAAATCGGCCGGTACGGCGGCCATGGTCTCGAAAATGGAGGAGTCGTTGCCGTAGGGTTTACCCGGCCGGTCGTATGCCGGTTCATTAAAATAGGCGCAGGAACCGGTAAGGAAAGTGAAATCCGGTGCGGATTGGCGGTGTTGCCAGAGTATCTTGGTGGTAAAGGCGGATTTTTTCACGACATTTCCGTCCAGCAGCACTTCATATTCATATGCAGTGCCCGGGTCCAGGTTCACCAGCTGTATCTTCACGGGATTATACCGTTTGCCCAGCTGCCCGGTAAAACGTTCCGTTCTGGCGGCGGCAGGTTTCCCTTTTTCATAATACCGGATGGCAGCCTGCTTTACGGCGGGAGCCGCTTCCAGCCAGATAATAACGTCGCGCAGCTCAACAGAACCGGTCATGGGCCCGGCCACAAGGGCTTTCTGCTGGGCTACGGCCGGCAATATCCAGAAGAGCAGGAATAAAAAGGAGGTGAATCGCATGAAACAGCATTTTATCAAATATAATATTCCCGGTTCCCGCGGAGAAGGGGATTTTGAATAATTTTACGTTAACATGGAAGCATATATCAACTGGAGCGGGGGCAAAGATGCCGCTTTTGCTCTCTGGCAGCTGCGGCAGACGCCCGGGTACGAGGTGAGTCACCTGTTCACCACATTAAGCGGGGCATTCCGCCGCGTGTCTATGCACGGAGTACGTGAAGAGCTGCTGGATGAGCAGGCCCGGCAAACGGGGCTGCCCGTAAAAAAGGCTTTCCTGCCGGAACATGCGTCTATGGAAGATTACAACCGCATTATGCGCGAAGCGCTGAGCGAATTCCAGGCTTCAGGTATCCGGCATGCGGTGTTCGGCGACATTTTCCTGGAAGACCTACGGGCATACCGGGAAAGCCAGCTGGCGCAGGCGGGCATGGAAGGGGTGTTCCCGCTCTGGAAGCAGGACAGCGCCACCCTGGTCCGGGATTTCATTGCGGCGGGGTTTAAAGCCGTAATAGTCTGCGTAAACGCGAAATATTTACCGGCGTCCTTTGCAGGAAGGATGATAGATGAATCCTTTCTCGCCGATCTGCCCCCCGGAGTGGACCCCTGCGGGGAGAACGGCGAGTTCCACAGTTTTGTGTTCGACGGCCCCCTGTTTGCCGCGCCGGTACCGTTCTCCATCGGGGAAACGGTGGAGCGGGTGTATTCCCCGGCGGGGAATCAGGGCAGTAATTGCTATAAAGACGATGGCGATAACTGTTTTCAAAAGGAAGAACCGGCAAATTGGGACACACGGTTCTATTTCTGCGATCTGCTCCCGGCATAACGGAGCGAACTCCTTCTTTTTGCTGAATAACCTCTATAAAAGAACAAAAGCAATGGAAAAATCCATTGCTTTCGAGAGTCATTTACTGTGCAAGAAGATTCTCGCGGTGTAGGGAATATTTGGTTTTTCATAGGACAGTAACCATATAAAAAATTAATACTTTAACA
>CBFHAF010000055.1:0-11777 GCA_965653435.1 uncultured Chitinophaga sp. | reverse complement strand
CATCAACGGCAGGCTCACGGGCTATGGCGATTACGACACGCCCGAGCAGAACTTCCCCGTGGAGCGGCCGCACTACAACTGGTGGGAGCTTTGCATGACCATCAATAACAACTGGGGCTGGCAGCCGCAGGATACCAACTGGAAAACGCCTTACGAGATCATCACCATTTTTGCGGACGCCATCAGCAACGGCGGCAATATGCTGCTGGACATAGGGCCAAAGGCAGACGGCACTATACCGCCCGAACAGGTGAACGTGTTAAAAGAGCTCGGAAAATGGAATAAGAAACATGAAAAAGCTATCTTCAGCACCATCGGCGGCATCCCGCAGGGGCATTTTTACGGGCCTACCACCCTCAGCAAAGACAGCACCAGCCTTTATCTTTTCCTGCCCGGCAAAGTGAGCGGGAACATCATGGTAAAAGGGCTGGACAACAAGATACAGGACATCACCGTTGTAGGCAGCGGTACAAAGCTGCAGCATAAGATCGTGGGCAAAATCTCCTGGAGCCCTGTACCCGGACTGGTTTACATCACTGTGCCCGCCAGCGTGCAGGATGAATACATGACCGTGCTGGAACTGAAGCTGGACAAACCTGTGAAGCTTTACCGCGGCAAAGGCGGGCTGAACGGATAACGGAAACGCATATACTATCAGATCATTCATATGAAAAAAACGCTCCTATTTGTTTCAATGGCGCTGGCCTCCATTGCGGGTTTTGCGCAATTAAAAGTATCGCGTCCGGGCATCGTGCCCGAACCGCAGTCAGTAGAGCCGGCGGAAGGCCATGTAGCAATCAACGCGCGCATGAAATATTTCAGCAACAGCGAAGGCGCGGAACGCGCGGCCGAACTGTTCAACACCTTCCTGGAAGCCAATTACAAGCTACGTCTCGAAAAAGGCACCATGCAGAACAGCACGCTCATTTTCTCGGACGATGAAATGCTGCCTGCGGAAGGTTACCAGCTTACCGCCATGCGCAACAAGATCGTGCTGCAGGGTCACGGGGCCGGCTTGTTCTACGGCGTGCAAACGCTGCAGCAGCTGGTAAGCCAGGCCAGGCAGCTCACCTATGTTCCTGCCGTTACCATTAAAGACGCACCCCGCTTCGCTTACCGGGGCCTTATGCTCGACGTGGGCCGGCACTTCTTTCCAGTGGCTTACATCAGGCAGTTCATAGACGTGATGGCGCACTACAAGCTCAACCGTTTCCACTGGCACCTCACCGAAGACCAGGGCTGGCGCATCGAGATCAAAAAATACCCGAAGCTGCAAAGCGTGGCTTCCAACCGGAAAGAAACCATGATGGGCCCTTACCGCGACGGGAAATATGACGGCAAACCTTACGGCGGCTATTATACACAGGAAGAAGTGAAAGACGTGGTAAAATACGCCGCCGAACGTTTCGTCACCGTAGTGCCGGAGATAGAAATGCCCGGCCATGCGCAGGCCGCGCTGGCAGCGTATCCCAACCTGGGCTGCACCGGCGGGCCGTATGAAGTGTCCACCAAATGGGGCGTTCACAACGAAGTGTACTGCGCCGGCAACGATTCCGTGTATGCCTTCCTTGAAGACGTGCTCACGGAGGTGATGCCGCTTTTCCCCGGGCAGTATGTGCATATCGGGGGAGACGAATGCCCGAAAGACCGCTGGAAAGAATGCCCCAAATGCCAGGCGCGCATGAAGGCGCTGGGCCTGAAAGATGAACATGAACTGCAGAGCTATTTCATCCAGCGTATGGAAAAATTCCTGAACAGCAAAGGCAAAAAGATCATCGGCTGGGACGAGATACTGGAAGGCGGCCTCGCACCGGACGCCACTGTGATGAGCTGGCGCGGCGAAGACGGCGGCATTGCGGCCGCGAAGCAGAAACATGATGTGATCATGACGCCCAACACCTACCTCTACCTGGACTATCACCAGGGCAACCCGGCCACCGAGCCGCTGGCCATCGGCGGATACCTGCCGCTGGAGAAGGTTTACAGCTACGAACCCTACCCTGCCTCCCTGAGCGCAGAAGAACAGAAATATATCAAAGGCGTGCAGGGCAATGTGTGGACGGAATATATCCCCGATGCAAAAGGCGTGGATTATTTCACCTACCCGCGTGCGCTGGCACTGGCGGAGATCGCCTGGAGCCCCGCTTCCAAAAAGGACTATGCATCGTTCACCACCAGGCTGCAAGGCGCTTTACAGGACCTGGACAAACGCGGCGTAAGCTTCCGCATACCGGAAGCCTCCGGAGCGGAAGACCTGGTGCTTTCTGCCCCGAAAACCAATATCACCCTGCAGCCCATACCCGGCGCATCCATTTTCTATACGCTGGATGGCACGCAGCCTTCGCCTAACGGCAAAGCCTATTCAGCGCCCATCACCGTATCGCTCGCCCAGAACGAGACCGTTACGCTGAAATATATAGTGGTATTGCCTTCCGGCCGCAGCAGCGCTGTGTATTCCAACACCTACACACGCAAGCCGTATAAAAACGCGCAGCCTGTGAATCCCACGCGTAAAGGCGTACAGTTCTCCCTGTACGGCAAAACCTTTGTGCAGGCGAAACAGGCCGGCGCCGGAACTGCGGACAGCACCGGCACCGTACCCGATTTTTCCATCCGGCCCTTTATGCACCGCGACAAATACGGCGTGAGCTTTGAAGGATATATCAGGATCGATGAAAGCGGGCTGTATGAATTCAGGACCAATTCAGACGACGGGTCTGTGCTGGCCGTAGACGATGAAGTGATCGTGGACAACGACGGGGAGCACGGCGCGGTTGAAAAGACCGGCATGGTGCCGCTGACCAAAGGATACCACAAGATCCGCGTGCAATACTTCAATGCGGGCGGCGCGCAGCAATTGCAGGTAGGCTTTGGCCTGAAAGGCAAACAAAGCATTAACTTGCGGAATGCGCTTTTCCACTAAGGAGATATTACAACCTTTCCATACAACATGGCTGCCCGGCAATATCCGGGCGGCCATGTTGCGTTTGGACCTTATCCATCCGCTGGTGCAGGGGAACAAATGGTTTAAGCTAAAGTACAACCTGGAAGCTGCCGGCAACCGGAAGATCGTAACCTTCGGCGGCGCTTATTCCAACCACATCGTGGCCACCGCCGCCGCCTGCAAGCTGTACGGGCAGAAGGTTGTGGGCATCATCCGCGGCGAAAAACCCGCACAGCCGGGGCATACCTTGCTGAAAGCCGCGGAACTGGGGATGGAACTGCATTACGTAAGCCGTGAATTGTACGCTGAATTAAAAAGCGGCAGCGAAATAACCCGCCTCATGCAGCACTTGCTGAACGACGCCTGGATCATACCCGAAGGCGGCCACAACACAGAAGGTGCGAGAGGCTGCGAGGAAATATTGGCGCTGGCGGACACATCAGCCTACACCCACGTCCTTTGTGCGGTAGGAACAGGCACTACCCTGGCGGGCCTTATCAATGCAGATACCCATCAGCAGATCACGGGCATTTCAGCCTTAAAAGGCGCTTTTTCGCTGGAAGAAGAAGTGGAAAGCCTGCTGCACCGCCCGTTTTCGAATTGGAGGATATTGCACGATTTCCATGAAGGCGGTTATGCAAAATATACGCCGGCGCTGATCAGCGCCATGAATGATTTTTACCGGGAAACCGGCATTCCTACCGACCGCGTATACACGGGCAAAATGGTGCTGGCATTCAGGCAATTGCTGCAACAACAGTTCTTTCCGCCTGATAGCCGCGTATTGCTGATACATTCCGGCGGCCTGCAGGGCAATGAATCTTTAAGCCCGGGCGTTCTATGCTTTTAAAACACGGAGCCGTATATTTGACCTCCAGATCGTATTTTTGCCAACTTAAGACGTTTTTGATGTACTGTATGAAGCAGACTGTTAGATGCATTATCGCCACCGTGATTTTTATAGGTACCATCGCCACAGCCAAAGCGCAGGATGCAGTGCCGGGGCCGCCAACACCCGTGTTGCCCGATTTCCAGGCACTCATCAAAACAGGGAAGATCCAGCTGGATTGGATATCCGGTTTCCCGAACGCCGTGCAGATCGGTATCCAGCGCTCGCTGGACAGTGTGCTGAACTTCACCACCATCGGCTACGCCAGCTATCCCGATCAAACGCGCAACGCTTACCTCGACAATAAACCGCTGCCAGGAAAAAACTACTACCGCCTCTTCATCCTGTTCAAGAACAATAAATACATGTACAGCAAAACCGTGCTGGCCGTGCCCGATTCCACCATCGCGGGCAATACCAAGCTCAGCGCGCAGGATATAGGCGCCGCCACCGCGGGCACCAACGCCACCGGCACCAAGGAAGTGATCCCCTGGAAACCGTCCAATTACATCTACACGACGGCCGATGGGAATGTGAACATCCGCCTGCCGCAAGCGCCGCAGAAAAAATATTCCGTAAAATTCTTTGAGCCCACCGGAGCATTCCTGTTTGAAGTGGAGCAGGTGATGGAACCTTTCCTGATACTGGAAAAGGCCATTTTCATGCATGCCGGCTGGTTTAATTTCGAGATATACGAGGATGGGAAGCTGCTGGAGAAATGGAGCCTTTACATTCCGCTTAATTACCGCTCATAACCATCTCAGCCTCAAACACCTGGGAGAAATGATATAAGATCCGGGCCTGTACTTCCTCCAGCGGAATGATGCGCCCGGTTTCTTTTTGCAG
The DNA here is from genome assembly GCA_965653435.1 of uncultured Chitinophaga sp. Taxonomy (GTDB): domain Bacteria; phylum Bacteroidota; class Bacteroidia; order Chitinophagales; family Chitinophagaceae; genus Chitinophaga. The sequence continues at coordinate 7,098 of CBFHAF010000055.1, read as the reverse complement.
GGAAGTGACCGCTTTATCCTGTATCCCGCAGGCCACGATGTTGGAGAAATAATCCAGGTCCGTATTTACATTGATGGCAAAGCCGTGCATGGTGACCCAGCGGCTGCAACGCACGCCCATTGCGCATATCTTGCGCGCCCTGCCGGGAACTTCGGGCTCCAGCCAAACGCCGGTTTCCCCTTTGGAACGTTCGCCTTTGAGGCCGTAATCCGCCAGGGTGCGGATGATCACTTCCTCCAGGAACCGCAGGTAGCGGCCGATATCCGTAAAAAACTGCTCCAGGTCGATGATGGGGTAACCAACTATCTGGCCTTCGCCGTGAAAGGTAATGTCGCCGCCCCGGTTAGTATGCACGAAGCCAATGCCTTTCTGCGCAAGCGCCTGATCGTTTACAAGGAGGTTCTCCATATGGCCGCTTTTGCCGAGGGTATAAACGGGGGGATGCTCGCAAAACAGCAGGTGATGCTGCACCTGTGCGCCCGGCGCCGCCAGGCCGTTGCGGAGATCAGCCTTCAGGGCCACACTTTCCTGCAATAACCGCTCCTGCAGGTCCCATGCGTCCTGGTAAGGGATTACCCCGAGGTCGCTCACTTTAATCTGTTGTCGCATCGCCTGCAAAGATAACTATAAGTATCTTTGCAAAAATTTTTACTGATGACCGATCAAATCCTGGAGCTGGAAGACGAACTGGACAACGGCGAAGGCAGCGAGGAAATGTATGAAAGGGTGAACCTGGTAGTGGATAAAGGCCAGGAGCCCCTGCGGATCGACAAATTCATCCAGAACAGGATCGAAGGCGCCACCCGCAACAAAGTACAGCAAGCCATAGAAGCGGGCATGGTGCTCGTGAACGACAAGCCCGTCAAATCCAACTACAAGGTCCGCCCGCTGGACCGTTTGATCGTGTATTCCACCAAAAACCCCGAAACCACGGAGGTCAAGCCGGAAAATATCCCGTTGAACATCGTTTTTGAAGACGAAGACATCCTTATTATCAATAAACCGCCCGGCATGGTGGTGCACCCCGGCTGCGGCAACTATTCCGGCACCCTGGTGAACGCCCTGGCATTTTACCTCGGCGACGGCAACGAAACCGCCGTGGAGCCCGAAATCCCCCGCTTCGGGCTGGTACACCGCATCGACAAGAACACCAGCGGCCTGCTGGTAGTGGCCAAATCCGAAAAAGCCATGACCGACCTGGCCAAACAATTCTTTGACCACACTGTTCAACGCCGCTACCTGGCCCTCGTCTGGGGCGATTTTGAAGAGGAGAAAGGCACCGTGGTAGCCCATGTAGGCCGCCACCAGCGCCTCCGCAAGATCATGACCGCCTACCCTGACGGGGAGCATGGCAAAGAAGCCATCACCCACTATGAAGTCCTGGAGCGGTTCAACTACGTGAGCCTGATCGCCTGCAGGCTAGAAACCGGCCGCACCCACCAGATCCGCGTGCATATGCAGCACATCGGCCACCCGCTCTTCAACGACGATACCTATGGCGGCGACCGCATCGTGAAAGGCACCGTGTTCGCGAAATACAAGCAGTTCGTGGATAACTGCTTCGAGATCATGCCCCGGCATGCCCTTCATGCCCAGACCCTCGGGTTCATTCACCCGCGCACCCGCAAGCCTGTGCTGTTCGAAAGTGAATTGCCGGCAGATTTCAGCGGCGTGCTGGAAAAATGGCGCAGGTATAAGCGGAAAGAGGAATAAATCCACATTCATACTTTCCCTGTTAATTCCCCGTTTACTTATTCAGCCGAACTACTGCTGTAGGCCGCAAACCTATGAGCCCCGTCCTCCGCGCGCATCCAGGGATGTTAACGATTAATTATTTTATTAAAAACAATCTACATATCAATATTTCTACTAATTTAGTGCTACCATGGTTCCGATGAAAGACCTAGCCAGGCTCCAGGCACTTATCCTGCTATTGCTGCTTACAGCGTCCACTACAGCTGTAGCAAACATTCGCCCCCTGCTGACAAATTTTACTTATAGCACCACCTGCCTCAACGATACGGTGAAATTCACGATCACAGACGATATTACAGTCATCGATTCCGTGAAATGGTATTTCGTGAGCCCCCCGCTTCTCAACGAAGATTCTTCAGACCTCGTGGAAGACGCCTGGCATATTTATACCGCACCCGGCACATACACTATTACGCTGAAAGCGTACCGTAACGGCGTAGAAGACATCACCACGCAAACCATCACCATCGTACCGCGGCAAAACGCCAACCTCGGGCCCGACCTCACACTGTGCGAGAACGGCAACACGGTCATAACGGCGCCACCCATACCGGGCGCCACCTACACCTGGTATTACCTCGAAGACACTGTGTCCACCGGCGCCGTCAACACCTTTACCGTTACCGAAATGGCCACTTACCATGTAGCGATCAACGGGTGCATGGAGATAGATTCGGTGAACATCTTCTACTCGCCTATCCCTGATTTCGACCTTGGCCCCGACCGTACACTCTGCACCGGCGAGCTGATGACGCTGGATGCGACAGCTCAGAACGCCTCTTATACCTGGAGCACCGGCGAAACCACGCCCACCATCCTGACCACAGGCGTGACGCAAACTTATTCGGTAACTGCGCATGTGGCCGGTTGCGGCGACTTTTCAGACCAGGTGACCATCACTTTCGCCGGCGCGCCTTACCCTTTTAACCTCGGCCCCGATACGCTGCTCTGCCCCGGAGAATCCGTGATACTGGACGCTACACGCCCGGAAGGCCTCAGCTACCAATGGAATACGGGGGCCACTACGCCCCGCATCAACGTAAGCCGCAACGGCGACTTTTCCGTATTCGTGAACATCAACGGCATCTGCGACGTGCTGGACACCATCGGCGTGCGTTACAGCCGCCTCGGCAATGTGGATCTTGGCAACGACACCACGCTTTGTTACGGGGATTTCCTCGTGCTCTCCGCCGACTTTGGCACGGGCAATTATCTCTGGCAGGACGGGTCCGACCAGGCAACGTACCATGTGGACAGTTCTGGTTATTACTACGTGCGCGTGCAGATAGGCCGTTGCGTGGAAATGGATACTATCCGCGTGGACTTCCAGGATTCGCTGCATGTATCGCTGGGTATGGATTCCGTACTCTGCATCGGAGAAACGCTGCAGCTGCTGCCGAGAGGCGCGGGTACGGATTACAAATGGCAGGACAGCAGTTCTGTTGCGAGCTTCACCGTCACACAGCCCGGCATTTACGCCATCGTGGCCCAGAACGTGTGCAACCGCGCCACGGATTCCGTGAACATTTGGTACCAGAACTGTGATTGCCAGCTATTTTTCCCAACGGCTTTCTCCCCCAACGGCGACGGCATCAACGACCTCTTCAGGCCGAAATACCGCTGCCAGATAGGCCAGTATAAACTCAGCATCTACAACCGCTGGGGCGATTTCATCTTTTACACCACAGACCCAGGTGTGGCCTGGAGCGGCAAACATAACGGGCAGCCCGCGTCACTGGGCACTTACGTGTGGGTGGTAGAATACATAGACGAGCTAAATGCAAAATATTACCGGCGCCAGGGGACAGTTACTTTACTCCGGTAGCCGGAAGCACAATACAAAAGCTATGCACCTCCCTTTAAATTCTCTTTCCTGAAGGAAAAGAACGCTATTCTTATGTAGCGTGAAACGGCAGCCCGCCGGCGAAAATACCAGGCTAATAATAACGGGTATACGGAATTAGCCACAGGAAACCTTTAGAAAAAGCTTCACAGAAAAAGCGGCTTATTACGCCGCCTTCGCCTGCGCGATCATTGCGTCGAAGAACTGGCTGATGCCTTCGGCTGCATAGCCCAGCAGGCGGGAATGTTCACCCAGCTCGGAGCTTATGATCTGCGCCTTTTCGCGTATCTGCGTCATACAATAAGTGTTGATCGCCTGCTGCATCGGAAGGGTGATATACTGGCGGGCCGCCGCGATCTTCCCGCTGAGGATCACCAGTTCGGGATTGAACAGCTGGATGAGGACAGAGATGCCTTTACCCAGATTCGTACCGATATTGGAAAGCAGCTGGATCGAATACTGGTCTCCATTGTTGGCCGCACGGATGATCAGCTCCGTTTCGATACGGTACACTTCCTGGTTGGAAAGATCGTTGAGGATGGAGTTCTGCCCCGAAAGAATGCCCTGCCGCGCGATCTTGGACAACATCATGCCCGAAGCCACGGTTTCGAGGCAACCATGCTTCCCGCAATAACACAGCTCACCGTTTTCCGCGAAAGGCATATGCCCCATCTCCCCCGAAAATCCCGAACTGCCCTGCTGCACCTTGCCGTCCATGATAATGCCCAGGCCAATGCCCCAGTCCATCAGGATCACCAATACATTCTTTTTCCCTTTCGCGTGGCCATTCCGCAATTCCGCCAGTGCAGAGCCTTTCACGTCGTTCTGGATCACCACGGGCATGCCAAGCTGGCTTTCGAATGCGTCACGGAGGCTCATGCCGCCAGATTCGTCCAGCAGGTAGCTGAAGTTCTCCCCGGACCTTGTATCGATCAGCCCGGGCATGCCGATGCTGCACCCGATCAACCTGGCGGAATCGATATTCGCGGAATCGATCAGCTCCCGCACATGCACAAGCAGCGCTTCGAAGAATGCGTTGCGGTTGCGGGAAAGCGGTATGGGTAAGGATTTGACGGAAGTGATAAAGTTGTTGTTATTATCTACGATCACTATGCTGGTCTTGAACAGTTCGATATCTATACAGACAATAAAAAGCACATGTTTCCGAAGCCGGAAAAGATCGGGTCTCCTTCCGCCGATGGATTCTCCCTGGCCTTTTTTTTCGACGATACGTTCCCGGCTCATTTCAGAGAGCAGCTTCACGGCTGTAGGTGTGGATATGTTCAGCGTTTCGCAAAGCGTGGCTACGGACGATGGTCCGATAGTATACAGGTGTTGTAAAATCCTGTATTTTAATTGCTCTTGCTTACGACTATTTGTTTTTTGGAACCAAAATAACTTTCGGTTTAGCAAATTTACTTTCATCTTATTTAAAAATAATTAGCTTCAGAACAAAACTTATACAAGTTATTTAAAGAAGTTTCTCCAATTGAATAAAATATCAAAAAACTTTACTCATTGGTAAAAATAGTGCGCATATTTGGAATGCATACAACAATTATTTGAAGATTTTCACGGCAGGAAGTTAAAGAAAAGCCAAAAGGCATCTTTTTTTTTATTAAGAAAAGGTTATCAAAAAATAATCTATTGGACTAAAGAAGCATTTCGAATACTTTTAAAGCGTTGCGAATACTTTAATTAAAACCAAGCATAATCTAAGCGCGTTCCGGGAATCCAGTCCCTACCTCTCATCCTGAATAGTTTGTATAGAACAACTCATTGCTGACCGGCAAAGAAGTCACCGGTGGCGCTGGCGGAGCTATGCTTACCTGATACGCACTTTCAATCAGCCTTACATATGAAGTATTTACTCTTAATTTCATCGTTTATGCTCTGCATGCTGCAAACCTATGGGCAGCAGCGGAACATCACGGGCAGCGTCGCGGATTCCGCGGGCAGCCCCATACCCGGCGCCACAGTCCTGATAAAAGGCACTAATATCGGGACCGCAGCAGGTGCCGACGGGCGTTATGAAATCAAAGTGCCGAACAACAACGTTACGCTCATTTTCACTTCCATCGGTTTCCAGGACCGCGAGGTGGCCGTGGGCAGCCAATCTGTCATCAACGTACGTTTGATGCAGGCCGGCAAAGATCTCGATGGTGTTGTTGTGGTGGGTTTCTCGACCGTCGAACGCCGTCACGTGGCCTCCTCCGTGGCGCAGATGGACATGAAGCAGGCCAAAACGCGGCCCATCGCCAAACTCCAGGAAGCCTTTTCCGGCACCATCCCCGGCGTTACCATGCAGCAGGGCACCAACCTGCCCGGCAGCGTGCCCGGCACGATCTCTATCCGCGGCATCAGCACATTGCAGAACGCTGAACCGCTTGTGATCGTGGACGGTATGGAAATGTCACTCACAGATGTGGATCCCAACCAGGTTAAAAGCATCACTATCCTGAAAGACGCCGCCTCCGCCTCCATGTATGGTTCCCGCGGCGCCAACGGGGTAATCATCATCGAAACCGAAAGGGGCAAGACCGGCAAATTCAAGGTTGACGCGAACTCCTGGTTCGCCGTTCAGCAACCCATCGATCTTCCGAAATTCGTGAACGGCGCCGATTACATGCGCCTCAACAACGAAGCCAGGATCATGCAGGGCCAAACACCGACCTTCTCCGAAGATTCCATCCGCCAGATGGAAACAGGGCAGATGCCCAGCGTTGACTGGCTGGATGAAGTGATCCAGCGGAGGGCTACTTCCAGCAACACCGCATTGAGCGTATCGGGCGGCGGCGGCGTGGGCACCTTCAACCTCATGCTCGGCTACCTGAACGAAGGCGGCCTCAACAACATCGAAGGCTCGCAGAAATATTCCGCCCGCTTCAACACCAATATCAACATCGCCGACAAATTCGTGCTGCTGGCCGACTTCTATGCACACCGCCTGGAAGTGGACCGCCTGTACGCCAACGACGATGGTCATGGCCTTTATACCAACGCCTGGAAGATGAACTCCTCACAGCAGGTTTATTATCCGAACTCTTCTATCCCGGAGCATTACCAGCTGCACAACAACCTCAACCCCGTTGCCTCCATCAACCGCGGCGGCACCAAGAATTACCTGCACGACTGGAGCACTATCAACCTCCGCCCGAAATATTTCATCACCAAAAACCTCAACGTTGAGGCTAATATTTCGTACCTGATCAACAAATCAGCCGAAAAGTGGGAACGCAAAACGTTTAAGTTCTATGACGGGAACGGCAAGCCTGTTACCACCTGGGCCAACGCCGTAGACGCCACGCAGAACGTGAGCCGGAGCCAGATCACCTCCCGCCTCCTCGTAAACTACACCAGCGACCTGCGCAAGAAAAAGGACAAGATCTACTTCACAGGCGGCGCGGAAACGATGAACTGGACATACTCCAACTTCAACGAGATCAGCAAGGCATCCTTCTTCGGCAAACTGAACTATTCATTCGACAGCCGCTACATCC
>CBFHAF010000054.1:0-11784 GCA_965653435.1 uncultured Chitinophaga sp. | reverse complement strand
CTGCCTCCAGCTACGTCATTGCGGGGAGCAGCGGGGCAAAAAGCGGGTGGGGCGACGAAGCAATCTCTCACATGAATGGATATACCCTAATACTCCGGATGAGATTGCTTCGTCGCGCCCGGCACAAGTTCCGCTGCTCCCCGCAATGACGCAGCACGCTCAATAAGATCTGGTACAATAGAGCGGATAATTATTTTGGATATTTTAACATCAAGAAGGGTAAGTATTTCACCGGTTTGTTTTAGGGAAGCTTTTATCTTTACCCAGCCTGATACAGGCATTGTTGGTACATCAATCACTAATATGAAAGCGCTTGTTCTACAGCAGCCGGGGGAATTCCGCTGGGCTGAAAAGCCGCATCCTGGGCAGCCTCCCGCAGGTTATGCCCTGCTGCGCATTAAACATGTATCCGTTTGCGGTACAGACCTCCACACCTACAAAGGCCGCCAGCCGTTCTTTACTTACCCGCGCATTCTCGGCCACGAAGTAGCCGCCGAAGTGATGGCTACCGGTGAAGGCGTACAGAACGTGCAGCCGGGAGACCTCGTTTCCATCGAACCCTACCGCAACCCGGTGGCGGACCAGGCCGTGAGGCGCGGCAAAACCAACTGCGGCAGCCAGGTAACGGTATTGGGTGTGCATGAGGACGGCGCCATGCAGGAATACATCCTTTATCCCGCATCGAACCTGCACGCGGTAAACGGCATGCATCCGGATCATGCAGCATTGATCGAACCATTCGCCATCGGCTGCCATGCCGTGGAGCGCGCGGGTATGGCAGACGGCGACACCGTGCTGGTGATCGGCGCAGGCCCGATCGGGCTGGCTATTATTGCTTTGGCAAGGCTCAAAGGCGTAAAGATCGCCGCGCTGGACATCAACGGGAACAGGCTGCAGTTCGCAAAAAAAATGTTCCCCGAACTGGAAACAGTGTTGCTGAAAGATACGGTGGTGGACGACCTCCGGCAGGCATTCGACGGGGAACTGCCCACGGTCGTGTTCGACGCTACCGGCAATAAAGCTTCCATGGAACGGTGCTTTGAGTTCGCAGCCGCGGGCAGCACGATCGTATTTGTGGGGCTGTTCGTAGGCGATGTGGTATTCCCCGACCCCGTCTTTCACCGGAAAGAGATCACCTTAAAAGCCAGCCGGTCCGCCACGGCAGCCGACTTTAAAAAAGTGATCGGGCTTTTCAAAGCAGGGCTCATCCCTACCGAAGGATATATTTCTCACCGCATCGCGTTTGAGAACCTGGCCGGTGAATTCACAGGCCTCTACTCGCCGGAAGCAAACGTGATCAAAGCTATCATCGACTTTTGAGATAAAAACAAGGCAGCATAATGAGAAACATGCAGAGAAAAGTATGGGGATTACTGGTACTGGTTTTCCTGTTCACCGACACATTTGCCCAGCTGCAGCAACCCGGCACAAAACCCAACCTGGCACAGCAGGCCATGATCAAACGCGGCTACGGGATGTTCATCCATTTCGGCGTGAACACCTTTGCGGACGTGGAATGGTCGGACGGGACCATTCCCGTCGAAAAATACAATCCTACCGGCCTTGACCCCGATCAATGGGTGAGAACAGCCAGGGACGCCGGGTTCAGGTATGTGCTGCTGATCACCAAACACCACGACGGCTTCTGCCTGTGGGACAGCAGGTATACCACCTACGACGTGGCATCCTCGCCGGTAAAGACCGATGTTGTGAAAGCCGTTTCCGACGCCTGCAAAAAATACGGGCTGCAGTTTGCCATTTATTATTCCCTCTGGGACCGGCATGAGCCTTCCTACAAAGACAAGGACCCGCAGAAATATATAGACTACATGCTGAAACAGCTCACCGAGCTGTTCACCAGCAACGGCGCTATCTGCGAGCTGTGGCTGGACGGAGGCTGGGACCGCAAGCCGCAGGATTGGGGGATAGACCAGGTTTATAAGCTGGTGAAGAAATTCAATCCCGCATGCGCCGTAAGCGTGAACCACACGATCGTGAACGAAGAAGGGAAAAGGCAATTCACCCTTCCCTCGGAAATGACGGAAGACAATAAATATTATTTCCAGTATTTCCCTTCAGACTTCCGCCTTTGGGACCCTAAGATCATCACCCGCTTCGACAAAAAACAATACCTGCACGAAGGCGAATCCTATTATATGCCGTTTGAGCATACGTTGTGCATCAGTCACCGCTGGAACTGGTTCCAGAAATCCGCGCAGCTGCCCACACGTGAGCTGGATGAGCTGGAAGAATTGTTTTACTGGTGTACGGCCAACGATAATTCGCTGGTAATGAACATTCCGCCGGACCAGACGGGGCGTATCCGCGAATATGAAGCGCTCGCTGCCATTACCCTGGGCAAACGGCTAGGCCTTGCGCCGGGAAAACCTTTGCCGGAGAACGGGAGATTTATTTCAGAACGCAAGCCGGTACAGGCTTCCAGCATATGGGAACAAAAAGAGCAATATAACGGGAACAAGGTGACAGACGGAAGCCTGGACAGCCGCTGGGCTTCAGCCGATACGCTGGCCAGCCTCGAGATCACACTGGATCCTGCGGAGGCTTTTAATAAGATCAGCATATTTGAGTACAAGGATACCAAAGACCTGGCGGATGGTTTTTCCCAGGTGCGCCTGCCGCGTATACAGGAATATGCCGTGGACATTATGCAGAACGGGCGCTGGGAAACTATTTATCTTGGTTATGAGCCGATGGGCGATTGCAAGGTGATACGGCTGCCGAAGCGGTATAAAACGGGCAAGCTGCGGTTCCGGGTCACGAAGGCAAATAACCTGCCCTCCATCTACGAATTGTCTGTGATCAATATACCGTAAAACAAGGGGAATCATTGTCTTATGATCATGAAAATTCTCATGACCCATCCCAGTATCCTGTTTTGTTTTCTTCTTATTCTTTCCGCATGCTCGCAGAAGGAAAGCCGGCAACCGGCAGATGCGCCGCTTGTTGCGCCTGAAAAAATTCTAGGCAGCTACGCGAATCTGTGGAATTATCAGAAAGACTACCTGAGGTTCGGCGTGCCGTATACGGCATACGACACCGCTTTGCAGGAAATAAGCCGGGAACGGTTCATGGAAGCATATGCGTCCGGCAAATACCTGCCCCTCCGGATCGGGGAGCGCGATTCGTCTGTCCGGTACCGCCTGTACAGGCTGCCTGATCAGCTGGACCGTTCTATTGCCGGTGTAGTTGGCCGGTTCGGAAAGGAAGAATATGCCTATTATAAAAAAGAAGGCCGGCCTTACCCTGTATTGGATTTCCGGGATATTAACGGCCAATTGTATAATAAGGAAACGACCGCCGGCAAAACACTGGTGCTCAAATTCTGGTTCATCCACTGCGGAGCCTGTGTGAAAGAAATGCCGGAGGTGAACAAGATCCGGGAACAGTACGGCAAACGGGATGATGTCCTTTTCCTGAGCTTTGCTTTCGATAAGGAGGAAGAATTGAGAGCTTTCATGAAAAAAACAGCCTTCAACTACGCGGTGATCTCTGTACCGGAGAGCTATATGGAAAAGCTTGAAATAAGATCGTACCCTACGCATATCATTGTGGGTAAAAACGGGAATATTTCGAAAGTGACCGGCAGGTTGGAAGAATTGGCAGATGCGTTGAAAACGGAGCTTTCAAAAAATATATAGAGGTCATCCCAGGCGGGAAGACCTGCAAAAACAAAACAGGGCAGCTTTTAAGGCTGCCCTGTTCTTTTTTGATATTTACACTTCTTTCGTGTTCAATTTGATATTCTTTGCTTTTTTTCCACGCAGCCTTATGTTCAGCATTTCTACGATCAGCGAGAAACCAAGGCAGGAGTAGATGATGCTCTTGCTGATCTCCTGGTGGAAACCGCTGGCGATCAGTACCACGCCTATCACGACGAGGAAGGTCAAAGCCAGCATCTGCAGGGTAGGCTGCTTGTTGATGATCCTCGTTACAGGCCCTGCGAACAGCATCATGACAAAAATAGACACGACCACGGCGATGATCATCACCAGTACGTTCTCTACCAGCCCGACAGCCGTAAGGATGGAATCGAACGAAAACACGGCGTCTACCAGCACGATCTGGAAAAGCACGGCCCCCAGGCTGTGCGGAGCGCGGGTGCTCTTATGGCTTTCCTCATCGTCGGACTGGAGCTTGTGATGTATCTCCAGCGTGCTTTTGACGATCAGGAACAGGCCGCCGGCCAGCAGGATAATATCTTTCCAGCTGAGCGGGATCACCGTTCCGTTGATCCACCTGAAATTGACCACGGGGTCTTTAAGCCCGATGATCCAGTTGATGCATAACAAAAGCCCCACCCTGAACACCATGGCCAGCCCCAGGCCGATGTTCCTGGCCTTGCGCTGCTGGTGTTCCGGCAGCTTGCCGGCAACGATGGAAATAAAAATAATGTTGTCTATCCCCAGCACTATTTCAAGGAAACAGAGGGTGAGGAGGCTTATCCACACGGCGGCATCAGCGAAGTCGGGGATGATAAATTCCATGCAGGTATTTTTTTAGTTTAATCGAAATCAAAGAAATCTCCCAGGAATCCTTTTCTTTTCCTGGGATGTTTGTGGCGGTCGCCGTAACGGTCATGGTCGTCGTAATCCTTTTCACGGCGCGGTTCTTCATAACTGCGCCTTTCGTCATATTCCAGCAGCTTGTCCAGCTCGCCTTTATCCAGCCAGATGCCCCGGCAATTGGGGCAGTAGTCGATCTCAACATTGTTGCGCTGCGTCATCAGCAGTGTTTCATTGCAGTTCGGGCATTTCATACCTGTATACTTTATAATTTACGGAAATAAAGATTCACAGCATGTTTTTCCATTCAGAAAACATGCCGGTTGGCATTCGGTCGTAAAAAGTATCAAAACAGGCTGAACCGGTGGAGGAAAGTATAATATGCGGGCCTTATCCAGCAGGCGGCCGTGGAGGAGGCCCGCCGCAGATCGTGGAAAAATGCGCCGCAGGCGGATGCGGATAGTTGTTTGGCGGAAGTTCGTTTATGCCTTACGGATGTTTCCATCCCCAGGCTTACTTTGCAGGCCTCGGCGCTTTCAGTTTCCAGCAACAGCTCCTGGAAACCGCCCAGGCGCGCATCCGCCGGCAGTATGTCCGGCACGCTGGCAACCAGGCCCAGTATTAACAGGGAGATAATACGGAGCCTGCTTTTACAAAATATGTCTGAAATGTAGCTGAGCAATTCCTGAAAATTTTTTCCGGGCTAATGTAAAGAATAATCCTGACTAAGCTTCATCCATGAACAGCTTATTCATTTCCGCATAGGGCTTCGCGCCGGCTGCATAGCTGAAAGTGCCGTGCTGTGCGATCTCTTCAGCCGCTTTGAAAAATGCGCCGTAAGCCGCCCTCGCCAGCGAAGAGCCGACGCTGACGCGTTTCACGCCCATTTCCGCCAGCATTTCCAGTGAAAAGTCCACACCCCCGGCTGAAAGCCCCATGACCACGTTCACAGGCCGCGGCGCTACCGCTTTTACCACGGTCTCAATTTCTTCGCGTGTTTTAAGGCCGGGTGCAAATAGCACATCCGCCCCGGCGTCGGCGAACGCTTCCAGTCTTTTGACGGTATCCTTCAGATCGGGCCGGCTATAGATAAGGTTCTCGGCCCGGGCCGTAAGCATAAAGGGATGGGGCAGGCTGCGGGCGGCTTCAACGGCGGCCTTCACCCGTTCCACCGCATGCGCGAACGCATAGATCGGGTCGCCGGGCCTGCCGGTGGCGTCTTCAATGGAACCGCCGGACAGTCCTGCCCGGGCGGCCAGCAGGATGGTTTCCGCACAGGCCGACGGATCGTCGCCATAACCGTTTTCCAGGTCGGCGGCCACGGGCAGATGCGTAGCGGCAATGATACTTCGTATATTCAGCAACGTTTCTTCGCGGGTGACGGACGCATGCCCGTCTGGCCTGGCCAGCGAATAAGCCAGGCCGGCACTGGTGGTGGCCAGCGCTTTAAAGCCAAGGGTTTCCAGCATCCTGGCGGAACCCGCATCCCAGGGATTGGGCACCACGAAAATACCCGGCTGCGCGTGAAGCGCCCTGAAGGCTTCGGCCCTGGCTGCGAAAGATGTGTTTTGTTTGCTCATATTGAAGATGGATAAGGTTTCCGGGTTAAAGTTTCCATTCAAATATAACCGGTTTTTTTATGCCGGATTTATATATATTTAAGTCTCTATGCCACGTTACATTTTTATACTCGCCTTGCTGTTTTCCTGCAAACAAGCATCCAAAAATCACGCCTACGATCAATGGCCCGTTTACAACGGTTCCAGCGCAGGATTAAAATATTCCTCCCTCCGCCAGGTAGATACTTCCAATGTACACCAGCTGGCGGTTGCCTGGCAATACCGCACCGGCGACGCAGATACCGTCGGCCATTCGCAGATACAATGCAATCCCATCGTGGTGAACGGTGTATTGTACGCCGTTTCCCCGCAGCTGAAGCTGCTGGCGCTGGACGCCGCTACCGGGAAAGAAAAATGGGTGTTCAATCCTTGGGCAGATGCCGGGAAAAAAAAGAACATCAACTCCCTGCGCGGGGTTACGTATTGGGAAGATGAAAAAGAGCAGCGCATTTTTTATACTGCCGGTTCGCATTTGTACGCCATCGATGCGGCTACCGGGAAACGAGCTGCCGCATTCGGGGACAGCGGGAGGATAGACCTCCACAATGATCTCGGGGAACGTTCAAAAGACCTGTACGTGATCACCACATCGCCGGGCATGATCTACAAAGGCCAGCTGATCATCGGCTCCCGTGTGTCCGAAGGCAGCGACGCCGCGCCGGGGCACATCCGCAGCTACGACGCGCGTACGGGCAAGCTGCGCTGGATATTCCACACCATCCCGCAGCCCGGTGAATACGGATACGATACCTGGGAAGATCCCGAAGCATACAAACATCTCGGCGGGGCCAATGCATGGTCCGGTTTCAGCCTGGACGAAGAAAAAGGCATCCTCTTTGCGCCGGTCGGCTCCGTGTCTTTCGACTTCTACGGCGGCATGAGGAAAGGGGAGAACCTCTACGGCAACAGCCTGCTTGCGCTGGACGCCAATACCGGCAAACGCATCTGGCATTTCCAGAGCGTGCACCACGATGTGTGGGACCGCGACCTGCCTGCCCCGCCGGTGCTGGTAACGGTTACGCACGACGGGAAAAAGAAGGAAGCCGTGGCGCAGGTTACCAAAACGGGTTTCGTTTTCCTGCTTGACAGGCTTACAGGCCAGCCGCTTTTCCCCGTGGAAGAGCGCCCCGTGCCGGTGCAGAGCGCGCTGGCCGGCGAGAAGCTCTGGCCCACGCAACCTTATCCCACGCTGCCTGCGCCGTTTGTACGGCAGGGCATGACGGAAGCCGATCTCAATTATCTCTTGCCGGATTCATCATTCAAAGAAATAAAACAACGCTGGGCTTCGTACAAACGTTCGCATATGTTTGAACCGCCTTCCAAAGAAGGCACTGTTATTTTCCCCGGCTTCGACGGCGGGGCGGAATGGGGCGGCCCGGCCGTGGACCCTGAAACGGGCATACTGTATGTGAACGCCAGTGAAATGCCCTGGATATTGCAGGTTGTGGACGCATCCGTACAGCAGGAAAAAGAAACCAATCTCCAGGCCGGCAAACGCCTTTACCGCTCTTATTGCATGAGCTGCCACGGACCGGAACTGCAGGGCGGCGGCGCTTATCCCCCGCTCGTAAATATTCAGCAGCGCTACAACCCCGAGCAGTTCCTCCAGCTGCTAAGTACCGGCAGGCGCATGATGCCTGCTTTCAACAGCCTCGATAAAGAGGAGAGAAATGCCATCGCCGCTTTTGTGCTCGATATTAAGAAAACGCAACCGCTGGCTTATAAAGGCCCGCAGCAGCAGCCGGATAGCTTCCGCCACCTGCCTTACACCATGACGGGTTATAATAAATTCCTCAGCAAAGAAGGGCTTCCCGCCAACAGCCCGCCCTGGGGCACACTCACCGCCATAGACCTGAACAGCGGTAAAACCCTGTGGAAAGATACATTGGGAGATGATCCCGCTTTCAAAGGCCGCAGCATTAAGACCGGAACAGAGAACTACGGAGCGCCCGTGGTAACAGCCGGCGGCCTGGTGATCATTGCCGCCACGAAAGACGCGAAAATACGCGCGTTCAACAAACGCACTGGTCAACAGCTGTGGGAGGCCCCACTGCCGGCATCGGGATTTGCCACGCCGGCTGTTTATACCGTAAATGGCAAACAATTCATCGTGATCGCCTGCGGTGGCGGTAAGCTCAATACCCCGTCCGGCGACAGTTATGTGGCATTTGCATTGCCACCTGCCGGCCAGTAGCAAAAAACGTTGTAGCTTTAACTTCCATGCCCGGGTATCAGCAATACCGGCCTGAACCTTTCTGCCGTGGCCGGTTTACCGGGGATGTGTTTTTTTACGGAAAACAGCTGCCGTTATTGCGAGGAGCAGCAGGGCCAAACGGGTGGGGCGACGAAGCAATCTCGCACATTGAGGCACGTCAAGCCAATGCAGATTGCTTCGTCGCGGCTCCTGCACAAAACCTCCGCTGCTCCTCGCAATGACGCCTCCAGTGACACATCACACAGGGTTAATAGATCGGGTGCATGAAAGCGGATAATCATTTTTATTATAAAATATCAGCATTATGGAACAAAGAGTAAGCCTGGTCACCATTGGCGTGAAAAACCTGGCGGCCCTAAGGGATTTTTATGAAAATAAGTTCGGCTGGCAACCGGCTGCTGTCAATAAAGACATTGTGTTCTACAAGATCAGCGGCGCGCTGCTTTCTTTTTTTCCTGAAAAAGACCTTGCTGCGGATGCAGGGCTGGAAGTGAGCCGTTCTTCAGCGGGAAAGTTTGTGCTGGGGTATCTTGTCAACACAGAAAAAGAAGTGGATGAGCTGTTCGCTTCGCTGGAGAGCAACGGTGTAACGATCGTTAAAAAACCGGTAAAGACTTTTTTCGGTGCTTATACGGGCTACGTGCAGGATGTGGAAGGCAACCTCTGGGATGTGGGATACAACCCGCTGATACCGATAGATGAGGATCACAACGTGGTCACGCATGAAGACATCAGGCATTTGGAGCAGTAGTCACGCCTCCCACTTATACCCCATGCCATGCACCGTTTTCAGGTAGTTGCCGGAACCTGCGTCGTGGAGCTTTTTCTTCAGGTTCTTGATATGCGTGTATACAAAGCCGTGACTGTCCAGCAGACCGGCGATGTCGCCGGAGAGATACTCCGCCAGCGTGGTTTTGGATACCACGCGGTTGCTGTTGCCGATGAGGTAATATAACAGCTCGAATTCCTTTTTGGTAAGGCTGATGGGGGCTCCCCGCACTGAGACGCTCTTCGTTACAAGGTCCATCTTTATTTCGTTCTGCTGGATGATATTATGATTGCGGAACTGCCTGCGCCGGATCACGGAGAATATCCGGGCTTCCAGTTCCGCCAGCTGGAAAGGCTTGCAGACATAATCATCCGCCCCGGAACGCAGCGCTTCGATCTTGTTCTCGTACACGCAGTCAGCCGAAATAATGATCAGCCCGTCCTGGCGGTTCTGCTCCCGCAGCAGCTTCAGCATCTCCATTCCCCGGCCGCCGCGGATAGCCGGATTTAGCAGCACGCAATCGTATTCATGCGCCAGCACCTTGCTCTCCGCCTGCTGGTAATTCATGGCATGCTCGCAGCTATAGCGCTCTTCCACGAGATAGGTTGATATGCTTTCCACGAGCGCCAGCTCGTCTTCCACGATCAGGATCTTCATTCTCCATCAGTTTTCAGAGCCAATACGTACAGGCCGGTTCCTGCGATGCCTCTTCTTCAAAAAAAAATCAAAATTGAACGGCCTGGGCTGCGATTTTATTGATAATTGGTTGATAATTAGTTTCTTATAGTATTTTTAAGGCTGCCCTCTCTATGACTAATTTACCTAAAATATTGATATTCAAATTATTGGAGTTCCTTTCTTTTTATTCCCGTTATCGTAAACGCGTCTGGCCCATACAGCGGTAAGTTTGCAGCATAAAACCAGAATATGAAGCATAATTTATTTACTTACGTGATGCTCGCAGCAGGCGTTTCTACTTTTGTGGCCTGCAGCAACGATAACGATGATCCTGACTATTCCGTTAAACCCTACACTGTTCCGACCACTTACAATTTCAATAACGCTTCCTATACAGTTTCCTCCCAGCGCGTGAAGATGGCCATCGAGCTGGACGGCTACCTGAAACTGGCCAACGCCGGCACCGCTACTGTGCCGCTGGACCAGGCAAAGGTGACCAATATGTTCAACAATACCGGCAATCCCTTTGCGGATGCCAGCCTGAACACTTCCGGCAAAAATCTCCGCGAAGTAACTTCCGATGCGGATCATTTTAAATCTTATGCGGACAGCGTGGTGCTGTACAACACCGGCACCCCGGCGGCTCCGGGCGTTGGCGGCTTCGTGCCCCGCGGCGCCAATAAGATCATTGTGGGCCCCCGCGGGCTGGAATATGGCCAGTCATTCGTGAAAGGCATCATGGGCGGGCTTTATTTCAAAGAGGCCGTTCGCATCCTTGCCAGCGTGAAAGGCATGGCCGCTAAGGATACTGCTGCCGCGCAGAAGCTCTGGGACGAAGCATTCGGTTACCTCGCCGTTCCAGCCGATTACGATACTTCCAAAGCATATCCCAATACAGACCCGAACCGGCCTTTGCTGTGGGGCGGTTACCTCGCCGAGCGCGGTAAAAGCATCCAGGCGGGCGGTATTATTTTCGGCGCCTTCCTGAAAGGCCGCGCAGCTATCGGCGGTTACGACACGAAAGTGCGCGACGAACAGGTGGATGTGATCCTGGCTAAATGGGAACAGCTGGCCGCAGCCGCAGCGCTCAATTATGTGACCTCGCCGACCGCTTCTTCCGCAATAGGCAACTACGGCACGCAGCTGCATGCGCTTTCGGAAGGCCAGGGCTTTATCGCTTCGCTGAAATACAGGGCCACTAACAGCAAGCTGACTGCTGCCAACTATGCGGCGCTGGCAGCCATCATCAACAAAGATTTTTATGTATTGCTGAGCCAGCCGGGCTTTACGGACCTGGTAACAGCGCAGACGATACTCAAAACAACCTACGGGCTTTAATATAATTGTCCATAGCATTTACGGCGTAAAACCTGGCTATCCGAGCGCCGGGTTTTACGCATTCAGGTCAAATCCATTTAAACGGTTCATATGAAGAAGATATCCCTGGCAGCCTTTTTTGCCGTTGCACTGGCGACAGTTTTTTTTGCATGCAGCAAGTCCGGCGGCAACGATGGCCCGGAACCCGGGCAGGGTTTCGATAAATCGGCCATGCTGGCCAGTTATGCGGACAACCTCATTATCCCCGGTTATGCCGCCCTGCAGCAGCAGCTTGCCGGCCTGAAGACCGCATCAGATGCATTTCTTGCCTCGCCTTCCCCTGCTACCCAGGCCACTTTGAAACAGGCCTACACCGCAACGCACCTGCAATACGAACGTGTGGCGGCATTCCAGTTCGGCCCCGCGGAAAACGCGCTGCTGGATCTTTTTGTGAACTTCTCCGGAGGGCTGGATTATAATTTTAATACCTCGGGAGAGCTCACCGGCTTTTCTACAGACAGCGCTACCATAGAACAGAATATTGCCGCCGGCGGCTACAACCTGGCAAATATGACGCGCGCTTCGTTCTATTCACAGGGTTTCCCGGCACTGAACTACCTCTATTTCGGCCCGGATGCCATCGGCAAGCTCAATGCCAATCCT
>CBFHAF010000053.1:0-11850 GCA_965653435.1 uncultured Chitinophaga sp. | reverse complement strand
AATAAAGCGGCAGCGTCTTGTGTGTTAAAAAGCAGCTGGAGATTGAGTTCTTCGAGACATTGCTGATAGTTCCCCTGTTCGTAAAGCCGTTGTAATTGTTCTAAATCCAGCATGGT
Source organism: uncultured Chitinophaga sp. (assembly GCA_965653435.1). Lineage (GTDB taxonomy): Bacteria > Bacteroidota > Bacteroidia > Chitinophagales > Chitinophagaceae > Chitinophaga. The sequence continues at coordinate 11,734 of CBFHAF010000053.1, read as the reverse complement.
GGCGGGTTAATGCATTATTGAGTTCGCCGGGCGGCGGAGCTTTGCTTCGTGCCCGCAAAGCCCAAATATAAGGCTTAAAAAAATGCGGCGGAAGAAATGCACTGATGAACTGGAGCCGGGCAGATTCAGGCAGGCCGGTTTAGCGTCGCGAAAAGTTATACAAAGCTGCTGCACAACAGGAACGGCCTGCGCCGCGGGCCGCCCGCAATGAAGATGCCCTAATCCGGTTCAACCCGGAAACCCTGGCCTCCAAACTTCGAGAGGTTATAACTTAACCCGGCGGTAAACACCCTTGTTGCCTGGTTTGTACGCCTGTCTATAATCGAACTGCCTGAAATATACCGCACCAGGTTATTCCGCTGGTTTAAGAGATCGCTGGCGTGAAGGTTGAAACTTAATGACTGATCTTTCAGGAACTTTTTACTGATGCCGGCATTGATGATAAAAGGGTTTGTATTCGCCGTCGCATAACCGGTATTGAAGGTTTTTGAAGCATTGATATTTGCATGAAAGGTCTTTTTTATCGTTCCCTTGGCCGAGAAAGAAAGAACAAGCATTTGAATATTGTTGAACTGGGCGGTAACCCCATCGCCCCTGTTCATGGTGAGGCTGTAGTTCATCTTGGCATTGAAGCTGAATTTGTTTGTCCTGAGCGCACCGTTCAGGTCGGCCATGTAGTTGTGCGTGCGGAAAAAGGCCGTGCCGTTTACCTGCCCCAGCACATCAACGATCGGATTCTGATTCAGCACATTGTTTTTGCCGTTGTAGTTGTAGCTTAACTTCGCGTCGGCGGTCAGATTTTTAGAATGGAGCATTCCCCTCAATTGCTGGGATACATTCATGCCTTTGCTGTGCCGCCTGTTATTATTAATAAAAACCACCTTGTTTGATGCCCCGATTTGCCCGGAATAAAAAATGGAATATTTGTTTTTGCTGAGGGGTATGTTTAACATGTAGTGGCCGCTTAATCCATGATTCCCATTAGTGTTTTCGAATCGTGTTTCCTGCCTGTAGCTGTTTAAGGTATCGAGTACCAGTACCACATTAGTGACAATTTCGTTCCGGGTGGTGTTGAAATTTAACCCGGATTGCAGCGATACGCCTGTTTTAGGATCTGAAAAGTTATAGCCCGATATGATATTGTGCGAAAACGAGGGTTTGAGGTCAGGGTTCCCGATCACGATGTTTTGAAGGTTTTCGGTATTCCGCACCGGCTGCAGCTGGTCTATCGTCGGATTGCTGCTGCTGCCATGGTAATCAAACGAGATGGTTTTCCCTTCCGAGATCGTCCTGCTGAGGTTAATGCTGGGCGAATAGTTGAGGGTATTGTTCCTGGTCTTCTGACCCAGATGGATATGATAGTTGCTCAACATGACCGGATTGGCATTAATTCCGAGATTGTAGCGCTCGCGTTTGCCGGAATACCCATAACTTAAGCCGGCGCTCTGGTTAATGATCACTGATGTATAGTCTGTGCTTAAAGAATCGACAAAAGCGGGCTTGTTGCCCAGCTGGTCGATAACATATGTTTGCACCGTGCTGGTGGTTTTGCCGGCAGACAGGGCATAGGTTAAATTTAAACTCTGCCTGGCCAGGGTATCCTTTGGTTTTTTCAGGCCCAGGCTGTAGTTGAACCGGACATTGAACCGCTGGCTGGTATTGTCTGTAAAGAGGTTCCTGTTTAGCAGGGAGTCTTTTTCCAGCGCTTCCGTTGTTTTATCATAGTACCGCATACGGGTACTGATATATTGATCACTGCTATTCGATGAATTAGTGATGCCGAATTCAGCCGACATGTTGTTTTTCTTGTCTTTGAATATTTTCGAAAGGGTCAGCCTGGCATTGACCGAAGGCGACTTCGCAGCCGATCCGCTGTTATTGTCAAAGTCTTGTTTGATCACTCCCCACTGGTTGTTTGCCGAAGTGTTGTTGTCGTCATTTTTGTTGTAGGCAACATTTACATTACTATGGATAAAGACCTTTTTGTCATTATAGTTGATATTGCCGTTGAAGCCATGGTTGTTATGCTCATTCTTACCTGCGCTTACGGTTTTATTGAAAAAAGTGCCCAGGGGGTTTAGCGTTTCAATGGTCTGTTCGCTGGTATGGGCGTTCTTGTTGCACTGAAGGTTATAGTGAACGTCATAGCGCATGTTTTTATTTACTTCTTCAGAATGCGACGCATTTAGGTTCATCGACTGCGCTGTTCCCGCCCCATTGTCTGAGGTATTATAGCCCATTGCGCCGCTGCTTTGCCTGCTGTCTTTCCATAGGTTGACGTTTCCGCCGCCTCCGAACATGTCGTTGGTTCCGCCGGTTATGTTTGCAGTGCCAAAGGCGCCATGGTTCATGTCAGGCTTGGTGACAATGTTCAGCATTTTAACCGGCTCGCCTGTTTTGACTCCCGTAAAATTGGCCAGGTCGCCGAAATCGTCGATCACCTGGATTTTTGATACGATAGCCGCGGGCAGCTTGCCGATAAAATCCCTGACGTTGTTTGTAAAGAAGTCTTTTCCGTTTATACGCAGCTTGACCATCTCCTTACCCATCGTAGTCGTGTTGTAGTCGGCATCTACCTCAAGGCCCGGGAGTTGTTTCAGCAGGTCTGCCACATTATCGCCTTCAAGCACCTGGTACGCGGCGGCATTATATTCAATTGTATCCTGTGCGATCCGTATGGGATTGGGTTTAGCCTTTACTACCACTTCTTTAAGCAGGTGGACTTCCGGTTTTAGCGTTATTGGCCCGAGTTTCAATGCATTTTCCCGGTTAAAGGCATAGGTGCCGTTGAAGGTTTTGTACCCGGCGGCGCTGATCTTTAAAGAAAATGTTGCGGCCTTTATTTTTGTGAAAGTAAAATACCCTTCTTCATTGGTGGCGGTGCTAAGTGTGTCGTTATCAGCCATCAGCAATACATGGGCGTGTTTAATATCATTCCCGGCGGTATCGACCACGTAACCGTTAACGCGGTTATTATTTTGTGCGTATCCGTTTAAGCAGCACAAAAATAGAAGTATTGATAGGAAGAGGGAAAAATGTTTTGCCAATGGTATTAGAGGGTTACACAGCTAATTTATTTTTTTTGAGCGGTCTTTTTAAGCGTTCCGCAAATTTTAACAAATCTTTCCAGGTTTTAGAAAGGCAGCTGCCTGCTGTGTTGGGGCGCTTGAGAAGTTGACAGGGGGCCTGGTTCATTTCAGAAAGGAAGGGTTTATAAGTTTGCAATTAGCAACAGGCAGGCAGTGCCCGAAAAAGAAGAAACCGGCATTGCGCCGGTTGCTCTTTTTTAAACGGGATATATAGGAAACGGAACAATCAGATCCTGTCAGGATAAAAGAACATCCGCCCGATTTCCAGCCCAAACGTTCCCTGCACCACGAAGTATGGCTGTACGAACCCTTTTTCGCCGGCTACCGGCAGCAGCAGGCTGCTGACCTGCATCCTGCTTTTGCTTTCGTCGTCGTAGAACGCCCACTGGTCGGTGGTGCCGGCTTTCGTAAAGCAGATGCTGGCGGCGTCCAGCATGGCGCGGGTGGCAAACTGCGGGTCCGCAAGATAGCCGGCATAGGCCCAGGTGCCGGGTTGTACGTTCCGGGCCAGGTAGGCGCGGTATTCCTGCCCGCTGGCGGCGTCCGTTCTGCTGAGAAAGATGTCTACCGGGTCGTTGTTTTCGGTGTAGCGCACATAGAACCCGAGCTTATTGGTGCTGGCATCGGCTGCGGGCGCCTGTGAGGGCACTTCTTTCCCGTCGATATACAGGAAGCTGAAATAGGCTTTGGTGCCGTTTTCTGGCAGCGGCTGCCTGAAAACTTCCTGCTTCGTGGCCGTGTCCGTGATCACCAGCATTTTATTGCGGCGGCCGGCATTGTAATAATGGGTGGCATTGAAGTGAACGAGAGATGCCGGCTTTATGATATAAAGCCCGTTTTTAACGGATGCGTCGTAAACGGTCGTATCGAGCGAGAACTGCAGGCCATGGTCTGAGCTGTTGTAGCCTGCTACCAGCACCTGCATTGCCCTACCGGTATCGAGACCGTCTTTATTGCAGGCCGTGAATGCCGCAGGCGCTAAGATCAGCAGCAGTATGGTAATGATATTGTTGACAAGTGATCGCATATTGGCGGGTTTTAGAGTTCCAGGTTCTTCGTGAAAGCCATCAGCGTACCGGCAGGGTTCTCACTGAAGATGTAGAGTTTGGAAGACGCAACCGTAGCGCTGGGCTTGGGTGCGGATGTGGTGATGTTCCAGTTGTAACCGGTACCGGCGGTATAAAACTCGTTGGTGCCTGCTTTGTAGATGTATACCACGAACAGCACGCTGGTGAGCTGGCCGTTGTAGGTTTGCCCGGCCGTTGGGAAGGGATCGATGGTGATCGTTTCGCTGAACTCACCGGCTTTCACGTTCTTTACACGCGCCAGTTCCTGGAACACTTTCGGCGTGAAGTAGAGCTTGCCCACAGCGATATCTACCGGCCCCTCGTATTTTGTCATAACGGGGTTCCACATATACCGCAGCTTGATCTTTCCTTCCTCCGGAGCCGGCGGCTCGGGCATTTCCGCCGCCCTGCCGTTCATGTAAAAGAAGTTGACCCTGCCCACTCCGTCTTCTTTCGTCCATTCCCTTTCCAGCACCGGTTTGTCCGATCCTTCCGGCGTAACGGACACCTTCAGCGTCCGCTGGCCTTCGGGAAAGGTAAAAGCCTGGCTGACCTTAAAAGCGCCGTTGCCGATCTGGAAAAGGCGCTGGAAGGTATCGACCTTCACATTCAGCCGGTCGCCGCTCGCATTGTAGCCGGAAATAACAAAGGGCAGCATGTCGCCCTTGTACAGGTAGGCGGCTTCTTTTTTGCATGCCGCGGCAAAGATCGTGAGCCCGGCCAGCAGCGTAAAAAGTATATGTTTCGTTTTCATGGTTCGATGTTTGAATGCTGGGAATATTAGAATGTGTATCCGATGGACAGGCTGAAAGAGCTGCCTACCTTCCGGATGAAAGTATCCTGGTCTCCGATCCTTCTTTTTGTTTTTCCGTCTTCGGTCATCTCCAGGTATCCCTCTTCATATTTCTGGGAGAAACCGAATTTCCATTCGTAGATGGCGCTCCAGTCGGTTTCGTCGATGAAGGAGAGGGGTGTGTTGCGGTATTTATCCTGGTATTTGTAAGTATCGTCGCTGTTGATGTAGAAGCGGTAGGCGGAGTTGGTGAGATTGCTCATATTGAGCCTTACCATCAGGTTCTTATTTTTCAGGAATGCGTAGCTGAGCTGTGCGTCCAGCTGGTCGCGCGGGCGCTCGTACTCCACGATGCTGGGCGACATACCGGTGGTGAAGGTTTTATAGCCCATGTGGTTGAATGCGATATTGGCGCCGAGGCGTTTGCCTGCATATTGCATCGCGATATTGTAAAGCACGGGCACCTGGCCGTAAAGCGGTCTTTTTTCCGTGAGCAGCTTTTTGGTACGGTAGCGGTATTCATAGCCGTACTTGTCGGTGCTCAGGGTTTTGCCGCCGTACTGGCTCGCCTGTACGGTGGACTGCTGCAGGGTAAGGTTGCCGCTCAGGTATAAGTTGTCCAGGAACTTCCAGGCGGGGTTGATGAAGCCGAAACTCTTCCGGATATCGAATTCCCAGCCGCTAACCTTGGCCCATTCGGAGTTGTTGGTCTTGACATAGATCCGCCCGGTAGCGTCGGGCATGTCGCGGTAGATCTCGGCGGGCTTGTCGAAGTATTTATAGAAATAACCGAAAGAGATGACCTCACCGGGTTCGGGGTACCATTCCAGGCGGAGGTCGTAGTGGTCGATGAGGGTAGACAGTACGCCCTCGTTCATCCGGTAGGCGCCCAGCGCGGGGTCGAAGCGCACCATGCGGGAGTTCTCGATCAGCGAGGGGCGTACTACGGATTGTGCATATGCCGCGCGGATGTTGACCTCGGGTAGCGGGGTAACGGTGAGGCTTGCAGAAGGCAGGTAGCGCCAGGTCTTTTCTTCGCTGACGGGATCGGCGAAGGCGCTCACGATCTTGCCGGACTCCGGGTCTACGTAACGGACCTTTTCGCCTTCCCTGATGAGCTGGTCTATCAGCAGGTCGTTAGCCCCGCTGCGGAGCCTTTCGTATTTGTAGTATTCCGCGCGCACGCCCCATACGAGGCGCAGCCATTTCGTAAAGCGGTTATCGAGCATGGCGTAAAGGCCCTGGTTGGTGTTTTTGCCCTGGTAACCGTTAGAGGAGAAGCCCGCGGGGTAATACATCAGGTCGGACAGGGGATCTTTGAAGTCCAGGTATTTCGTCCATTCATGCACCGGCAGGTACGGGTATACGGAGTTTCCGGGGTTCAGCGTACCGATAGGCAGAACAGTCCAGTCGTAGAAGCCCTGGCGGTCCATGAACTGGTAACCCACTTTCGCCACTTGCTGCCTGCCCAGCAGGTTGATATTGTAGCTGAGGGAGGCTTCGGCAATGCGGTTGGTTTCTTCGTACAGGTATTGTGCGCGGTTGAACGGGCCGAAGCCGGGATTGGTGACGCCGTGGGGCATTACGGTGTACACCGCATTGTTGAGGGTAACGGTGGGCGCCAGCCAGGCTTCCACGGCATCCTGCTCGCGGTTGGTGAGCTTGTTGCGCGCCACATTCCATTCGAAGCGGAACCTGCCGAAGGTATGGTCGCCGTTGATGCGGTTTTGCAGCATGTTGAGGAACTTGGGGCGGTCGTATTCACGGATGGCGGGCAGTTCGCCGAAGCCGATCTCGTTGCCCCATCCCACCATGCGGTTGAACTGGTTGTTGAACACGCGTGAATAAAAGTTGCGGACGGTGATCTTATGGTTCGCCGAGCTCCAGCCAGCGTTCAGCAATGCGCCCCAGGTGGTGTTGAAATTATACTGGTTGGCGAAGGTGGGCTCCCGTTCCACGCCGGTAACGGCATCATAGGTGCGGTTGTTCAGCTTTTCCCAATTACCTCTTTCGAAGTGATCAATGTCGTCTATCGACTGCTCATTACGGTAGCTGATGCTGCCCACGAAACCGAAGCGGCTGTTTTTAAGGTTATAGCTGCGGCCCAGGCTCACCTGGTAGTTTTGCCCCGGCGCGGCTTTATAGGTACGGGTTCCCAGCCGTTCCAGCCCGCCGATCCTTCTGTTCTGTTCCCCCACCTGTTCCGGGGTGATCAGCGTTTTGCCGGGATCCGGCGTGGCGTAGGGATTAGCGGGATTATAGTTCCTGCCGTTGAACAGGATGAGGTTGTCGGGAAAGTGGTCGCGGCCGCCGTCGTCGAAGCCGAGGTAGTCGTATTTACCGCGGCCATAGCCGAGGAATTCTTTACCGGTAACGCCGGAGATGTATTTGCTGCCGATGCTGAGGGTGGTGAAATTCCGGTGCGGGATGGCGAAGGTGTTCACTTGTACGAGGCCGCCGCCGAAACCGAAGCTCATATCGGGCGTGGCGGTTTTAGATACGATCACGTTATCGATGAGGTTGCTGGGAATGATATCGAACTCGAAATCGCGTACCTGCACGTCGGTGCTGGGGAGAATGGCGCCGTCCATCATGGCGAGGTTGTAGCGCTCCGCGATGCCGCGGATCACGACGCGGCGGTTGTCGTTGGTGCTGACGCCGGAGATGCGTTTCAGGGTTTCGCCGATGTGTTTGTCCGGCAATGCGGCGATCTGTTCGCGGCTGATGCCGTTGGAGATACCGGCTTCGTTCTTTTGGCGGACGTAAAGCGAGGCCACCGATTCGCGGCTGGCGGAAGAAGTGACCACTATGCCGCTCAGCGTGCTTTTTTGCCTTTTGAGAGTGATGCTCAGCTCAAAGGTTTGCCCGTTCTTCAGTTCGATATCTGTGATGCGTTTGGTGGCGTAACCGACGGAAGAGACTTCCGCCGTGTATCCGCCCGCGGGCAGGCTGATGACGAAGGAACCGTCCGCTTTGGTGGTGGTGCCTTTGTTGCCGATGCGGACGGTCGCGAAGGGGAGCGGGTCCCCATTGGTCTCGTCGATCACTTTGCCGGCGATGCGCCCGTCTGCCGGCTGGGCAGATTGCTGGGGAGCTTCGGCAACGGCGGGTTTGAGAATGATGGCGCCTGTGCCGCCGGCTTGGTGGGTGATGCCCAGCGCGGATTGAAGGGTGCTCAGCACCTCTTTTACAGTGGGCCGGGCGTTTTTAAAGTGAACAGGTTTCTCCAGCCGGCCGCTCACTTCTTTTCCGAAAGTAAACTGAACGGCCTCTGCTTTTTCGATCAGGGCGATCACTTCTTTCCCTTTCAGTTCTGTTGCGGGAAGGGCGATCTGCCGGGCCATATCCTGCGCCCGGGAAAGGCCCGGGGCCATCATGCCGGCAAGCAGGCCGGTGATACAAAGCATCTTAATTTGCATAACTTTACATGATTAAATGTTGCAGTCTCTTGTGTGTACTGTGCGTTTAGTAAAAGCTGGCGGGGTGGTGAGATACCCTTTCAGCGTGAGCCGGCCTGATACCACAGGCCGGTTTCTTTTTAGGTAATGCTTACATCATACGGGATAAGTGTTTAGCGCGGTTAATAAATAATGATCCTGTTATTTTCCTTTTTAAACTGAAAGCCGAGCGTTTGCGACAGCAGTGAAACAGCATCGCTGCAGGACTGGTGCCTGATGCGGACGGTGACGGTTTCCTGTTTCCACCTGGGATTGGTGATCACGACCGGTACGTTGTACCAGTCAGACAGCGATTGCACGACCTCTGAGAGAGGCGCCTGGTTGAAGACCATGCCATTGTTCCACCATTCGCAGAGCAGCGCGGCGTTCACCTCGTCTATCGTAAAATCGTTGAGCTGTGCGTGGAAGCGCAGGCGTTTGCCGGAAGTGAGCTCCGCCAGCGGCCGGCCTTCGTATTGCACGCCTACCTTGCCGCTGCGCACGGTGATGGAAGCATGAAGACTATCCGGCGCCGTTATTTCAAAAGAAGTGCCCAGCACGCGGGTGACCACTTTTCCCGCCGCTACCAGGAACGGGCGGGCAGGATCAGGCTTCACTTCAAAGAACACGCGGCCGGTGAGGGCAATGTGGCGCGCTTTGGCGTTGTAGTTTGCCGGCAGCGTAATGGTGGCGCCGGGGAACAGGTGCGCCACACTGCTATCCGGCAGGGTCACTTTTTTATGGGAGCCGGGCAGGGCGGCAATGGTTTGGGATGGGGAAGGGGAGGGCCGTTGCATGGAAGCATTCAGCCAAAAGGCGCAGGCGGCCAGCACGGCGATAGCAGCGGCATAGGCCAGCCATTTCCGGGTGAGGGAGACCGTCCGCGCGGGGGAAGGTTGCCAGCCTGTACGCTCCGTGAAGGATTGCCAAATGGCCGCCTGTGCGGCTTGCCGGTGTTGAGGATCGGGGCGGGAATGATCCTCAGGCCGCTCCTGCAGCCATTGCCGGACCCGGTTTTTTTCTTCGTCGGTAGCGGTGCCGTCCAGGTACCGTTGCATGATGTCTCCCAGTTGTTCGATGTTCATATGGTGGAGGACTTTTCCGTCCTTACCCATATGCGTGGGAAACAGGGTATTTCAACTATCCGCGAATGTTACCAAATCGTTACCAAAAATTGCGGGCTTAAAGATGCTGGATGAAGATGGCCGCGAGTACGGCCTCTTTCAGATGCCTGCGCAGCTTATGATAGCTGGCGTTGAGCTGGTTGCGGACGGTTTGTTCGGAGATGTTGAGCAGGTGGGAGATCTCTTTGACGGAGAGATCTTTTTCCTGGCGGAGGCGGTAGACCTGCTGCATTTTTTCGGGCAGGCGGGCTACTTCCGCTTCCACGATGGCCTGGAGCTCTTTCAGTTGTACGGGGTCGGAAAAGCTGGTGAAGCCGGGGAGGATATTTTTCTCCAGTTCCTGTTTGCGGCCGGCTATTTTACTGGCGGCGGACACAAATGCCAGCACCTCGTACTGCACGGCGGCGTGGAGGTAGGCGGCCAGCGTGGTGTCTATGGAAACGGTGGCCCGGCGGCACCAGAGGTTGATCATCACGTTCTGCACCACATCCTGGGCGTCTGTTCCGCAGTTGAGACGGTTGAGGGCGTAAACGTAGAGTTTTACCCAGTACCGGTCAAAAAGGGATCTGAAGGCGAGGCCGTCGTTCTGTTGAACCTGCAGCCAGAGGTCGGAGTCAGTATATTCGCGGAAGCGCATGGTTTGGTTACGGGGTGTAAATGTAGGCGGATTAACGGGAGTTGAAGGTTATCGTTTCTTTAAGTTTTGTTGCTGGGCCGTTGCTGCGGAGGAAATTGTTTTTCTCATGCCTCCTTCCCGGATTTACGGGGAGAATGGCAGTTTTCCCGGTAAAAAAAACGGCCAATCACAGGCTGATACCTGTAATTGGCCGTGTGATCAAAATGACGCTCTCCGTTTATTAGGGATAAGTGATCACCGTTCCCTTATTATCCGTATTGGCGGGATTGTTCACGTAGTTGTTTGCCCAGGAGCCAAATCCGGGACCGCTGGGTGTTCCCACATATCCATACGCGGCTCCGCTATACCATCTGTTGTTATCCGCATAAATGTGGCTGCCATAAGTAAAATTGTGGTTTGATCCGTATACGGTGTAACCTCCGCCGCCCAGGAGGTTGCCGCGCAGCAGGATATTGTCGATAAAACCATAAAGCGGCTGTATAAAAAATGCAGAGGATGCATTGTTGCCGGCACTACGGATATCGATATGGTTATCTATTACATTCAGCTGTGCAGTACCATTACGCCTTGTACCACCGTCTACATGGTTGCCGGCCGGAGTGGCAGGATCACCATACCCCGGAAGGTCGTGGATATAACAGTTCTTAACCAGCGCGGCGCCATCCAGCCAGAATCCGCCGCCGTGGTCTGTTATTTCATTTCTTAACAAGGCCACCTCTTTATTGCTTGGCGACTGGAAAGGCGCGGCAAAATATTTGCCCGGAGTTCCGGTTGCTTCAATACGTGAATCTTTGATCAACACCGCGCCATTATCAGAACCTACATTCCATGTACCTCCGCCCGTGTTGATAACGATCCAGCATCTGTCAATAATGATGTTGCCGGCGCTCAGGTCCGGGTTTACCAGTTTTTTCAGGCTAATGGTAGACCCTGCCGCAATCGGATCGCTATACAGCGGCAGTGTGCTTTTATCCACGCTCACCCCTGTTAACCCGACATTGGTCGTATCGATCTGCCAGCCCCGCATACCGCTGCCGGCCGCGCCTGTAGTTACGCTGAGCGTTGTGCTTGCTGCAGAAAGGTTGCCTGCCGCATCTTTCGCTTTTACTTTAATACTGTGAGCCGTAGCCGGGGTCAATCCGTAGACATTCGCCCAGGTACCGGAAACGGAGGCGATCAATACGGTATCATTGTAAACATTGTATCCCGTAACATGTACATTATCCGTAGAAGCCGTCCAGCTGAGATCAACACCATAACCTGTAACATCAGAGGCTGTCACAGAAGTGGGCGCAGTTGGAGCAGTCACATCGGGGATCACTTCAAAAGTAACATCACGGAAGTAATTGCCATCATTATAGCTGCTGGTGGGAAATGCTCCTAACGTTGCGCCGAAAACGCCATTAGCGCCAACTACCGTACTTAAAGGCCCGTTGGTCACGGCTGATGCCAGGCCACCGGGAGTAGCGCCATATCTGGTGTTGGAGTTAACTGTTACCACGTAAACAGTATTGGCGGTAATTTCATAAGGCGTGCTCAGCGTTGCCGTTTGCCAGCCTGAAGCAGTTTCTCCCGTAAAGGTTACAC
>CBFHAF010000052.1:0-11978 GCA_965653435.1 uncultured Chitinophaga sp. | reverse complement strand
GTCAATTTTGCGCTAAAATAATTCTTTTTCTTAATTCAAATACTCCTTAAAAACGAGGCTATTTTACCGGAATTTCCCTGGCAGCGTGCTCAAAAAATCCTTCCAGCTGGGCGAACATGTCCCGGAAAACGGGAATAACGCTGCCGATCCTTTCAATTACCCAGGGTCCCACAGGTTCGATATACGGATACACGGCGGATTGCAGCTTGGTCTCGGGGCTCAGCCAGTACACCTGGTTGGCCAGCCAGAGCATTACGCTGTACACTACCGTAAAAACAATTACATACAACAGGATGCCTCCCAGGCGGTTCAGCCATCCCAGCATGGACCACTGCACCACTTTTTCCAGCGCCGCCGCCCCCAGCCTCACCAATATGACAACGCCGAGGAATATCGCTATAAAACAGAGCACCGGCCACCAGCGGCCCTGCATCCCGTTCTGTTCAAGGTATGCGGCCAGCACGGCAGACAGCTTCAGGGCGGCGGCCAGGCCTACAATGCTGGCTACCAGGGAAAACACCGCAATGATCAGGCCGCGCGAAAAGCCCCTGTAAACGGCAAATGCCATAAGTACGGCGAAAACAACGTCTATGGCCATTTACCGCTTTATTTTGTCAGTAATTCCTTCACGAGGGCGGAGATCATTTTACCGTCCGCTTTACCGGCCAGTTGTTTGGTAGCCGCACCCATCACCTTGCCCATATCCGCAGGAGAAGAAGCGCCGGTGGATGCAATGATGCCCTGCAGCGCGGTGCGCAGCTCGGCTTCGTCCATCTGTTTGGGCAGGTAACGTTCTATCACGGCCAGTTCTTCTTCTTCTTTTTTGGCAAGATCTTCACGGTTCTGCTGGCGGAAGATGTCCAGTGAATCTTTCCGTTGTTTGGCCAGCTTTTGGAGCAGCTTCATCTCATCTGCCTCGGAAAGCTCGGCGGGTGCGCCTTCGGCTGTTTTTGCCACCAGCACCGCCGCCTTGATGGCGCGCAGCGCACGCAGTTCTGCTTCAGCTTTCGCCAGCATGGCGGTTTTGATAGCGCCGTTGATATTTTGTTCCAATGACATATTTCCTGTTATTTAAGTCTTACTGGTTCTGATTCTGTTCCTGGTTCTTCAGTTTCTCTTCAAATTTCTTGTAGAAGTCTGTAGCAAATGCACGCAGGTCATTGGCCTGGTCTGCCCACGGCGTTGCGCGCTGGTAGGTATCCGCCATGGTCATGAAGGTCTGGTAAAAAAAATCGGCCATTTCATCCACCATCATCTCTTTGGTCCAGAGGTCTATGCGCAGGGCGGTTTTGTCTGCCCCGTCCCAGAAAGCCACCATCATGGCTTTGGCTTTGTTCATCCTGTCCTGTGTGCTGTCGGTCGCTGTCCATTCGATGGCCTCGGGCACTTTATTCTCGTCCAGCCCCACCTGGATCGTTATGGTAGATTTCTTTAACATACGTTGTTTTGATTAGAAGATGCAAAAATAAGCATTTCAGGCTTAGGCGGTGATGATCTGCCCCAGCTCTCCCGCGGCATCGTCCCAGCTGGGCACGCGGCTGATGTGGTCCAGCAGGCGGCTGCGCAGCAGCTCGTCCTTGTAAAGGGCGCTCATTTTTTCCGAAAGGTCCGTCACATCCCCCGGCACGGCATTAAGCGCCGCATCTTTCCCCGCTTCGGTGGAAGCGCCGGCATACACCACCACGGCTGGCACCTGGCAGCGCTGCGCCTGCAATACAGGCACTGCAAGACCATCGGCGCCGGCGGTATGCACCAGGGCGTAAGCCCCGCCGATCAGCCTCGCCAGGTCTTCTTCGCCCGCCTGCTGCATCCAGATCACGTCTTCCCTGAACTTATAGGTTTGCAGGGCCTGTGCAATGTCTTCCCCTTCCGGCGTCAGATCCCCCGCCAGCAGCAGCTTGATGCCCGAGCGCAACCGCTTCTTCAGCATCGAAAAGGCTTTCAGCAGCGGAATGATGTTATTCTCAGGATGAATTGCGCCTACGGCGATGAAATATTCCATACCGCCTGCAAATTCCTGTTTCACCTGCTCGCGCTCTTCCCAGTTGAGCGGGATGAATGTTTCCGAAACGCCGGGTGTGAGCAGGACGAATTTATTGTCCAGCCCGCCATAACGCCCGCCAACCTGTTCTTTCATGAATTCTGAGAACACGGCAATGGATTGGAACCGCCGGATATATTCCGAGGTGGAAGGCCTGTCTGCCAGGGTGGGTTTTCGTGTGAGCAGCAGATGGGCTTTCACTTCCGGCGGAAAAGGCAGCACATCGTTGATGCACAGCAGCCGGTCGGTCTTATATTTTTTCAACGCCCCGTTCCATTGGAAGCGCCGCCAGAAATATTGGCCGAGCTTGCCGCCGGTAAAGGGTTTCAGTATAACTATCTCGCAATTGGCAGGCAGTGCAGGCACGGGCACCCAGGGCCTGTCTGCAATAAAAATAAATTCCGCATCCGGGTGCAGGCCGCACAACCGGCTCATCAGTTCAGTAGGCACATTCCCGGTGTTTGCAGCACTGTCCTGCATCAATGGGAGCGCATTTACGGCTATTCGCATGATTCTGTTCTGTTCCAACAATGCACAAACCTAAATAAAAAAAGGGTGTTCGGCTTTGAATCACCCTTTTATATTTAATGATTTGCCATTTATTTATTCCTATGCAGGAAAAAGGCCGTCATTACGAGGAGTACCGTCATTGCGAGGAGCCGCGGAGCCCAAGCGGGTGGGGCGAAGAAGCAATCTCCTCCATTGAATGGGTATGCCCCAATATTGCGAGAGATTGCTTCGTCGCGCCCATGCACAAATCCTCGGCTCCTCGCAATGACGGGAATGCATTTTTCAGGGAGCTTTGTTCAACACCCCGAAACGGAAGGTCTTGGTGTTGGTGGGGTCGTTCTTGGAAGTGACGGTGATCACGATGCTGGCCACTTTCAGGCTGGGCAGGTTGATCAGCGTGAGATCGAGCGTGTTCCCGGTAGCGGTTACGGGCGCGTTCTGGGGGATCGGCTTGTCCGACGGATCGAGCGCGGTAATGGTGATGGTCACCCCGTCTTTCGGCAGGGGCGTGGAGGTGATATTGACCTTTACATTAAGCGTTGCGCCAGGCGCGGCATTATCGTCCCTGTTCAGCTTGATGTCAGGCATTTCCACCACCAGTTCCGCTTCTTTAGGCGGCGGCGGTACGGGATCTCCATCCCCATCGCCTTTTTTCTTCTTTTTACAGGCAACGGCAGCCAGCGTAAAAACGCATAGGAGAATGACCAGATATTTCTTGTAGGGCATAGCAGAAGTGGTTAAAACAATTAAAATTAGAAATAATTATAATGCTATTCAAATTTTTCCTTTCACATCCATTGCGTCGCGCAGGCCGTTGCCTAACAGGTTGAAAGCCAATACCAGCAGCATGATCGCAAAACCGGGCGCCAGGGCCAGGAGGGGGTTGTGAGTGATGATGAAATTATAATTCTCCTTGATCATGAGCCCCCACGAAGGTTGCGGCGGTTGCACCCCTACGCCCAGGAAGCTGAGGCCGGCCTCCACCACGATGGCCGTGGCGAAATTGCTGGCCGCAACCACCATCACCGGGCCCAGGATATTCGGCAGGATATGTTTCGCCACCGTTCGCACATGCCCATAACCCAGGGCCCTCGTGGCTTCTACGAATTGCAGCTCGCGCAGGCCCATCACCTGCCCGCGGATGATCCTTGCCACGCTCACCCACATGGTGAGCCCCACGGCAATGAACACCTGCCAGAATCCCTTGCCCAGCGCCAATGTGATGGCAAATACCAGCAGCAGCGTGGGCACGCTCCAGATAACGTTGATCAGCCACATCACCGCCTCGTCCGTCGCCCCGCGGAAATAACCCGCTACAGCGCCCAGGAAAATACCGATGGTGAGCGAAATGAGCACGGCAATGCAGCCCACGCTGAGGCTTACGCGTGTGCCTACCAGCAGCCTGCTCAGGATGTCGCGGCCGAACTTATCCGTGCCCAGCCGGTAATGCCGCAGCACGATATGTTCTTTTTCCACCTGCAGCTGCGCCGCTTTTATATCTGTGATCGTTGAATCCTTACCATACAGCACCTGCGCCAGCGGCCAGGTTTTCCCCGCGGTGGTGGCCTCGTCCACATACTGCTCCGCGTACACCGAATCGCCTTTGAAATGCCAGCCGGTAACCGGCACCCAGGCGGCCGCAGATTCCTGCCCGTACACCAGCCTGTGCAGCCAGCTGCGCTGCGGGGGCGGCGTGGCGGAGGGGATGGTGAGCATATGGATCCTGAATCCAGGTTTCTGGCCGCTGATCTCAAGTATCATGCGGTTGGCATAGGGCGTATGGTCCGGACTGAGGAAGTACGCGAAGATGCCCGCCAGCAAGGCCAGTGCGATCACCGCCATGCCGGCCATGGCGCCTTTGTTGCGCTTCAGCCGTTTCCATGCCTGTTGGGAAAATGATGCCATGGGGGCCAAGTTAAAGCAAAGCGCGGATTATTTCACCTGCACACCTGCACAATTATTTTCATTTATACATAACCGTTATATGTAAGCAATTACTTTTTATTCAGTGCCGCGGCATCACACGAAATTCAACGGGGTTAAATCCATTACACTCTTTTACGCAGCAAAAAAAGGCTTAAATTTTAATCAGATGAAGGTCAGTTTAAGACAAGTTTATGAGAGTTATCCCGTTTAAGTCTAAAATGCCTTGGGGGTTTAAGACGAAAGCCTATTCGAAATTCAGTAAAGATGCAGTATCCGAAATGTTCAGCTTAAGACAGGTCCGACAGCACACGTATTGTTCAGTTTAAGACACGGCAGGGATAATATCCCGTTTTTTACGGCGCCGCACACGCCGCAAGCGATCAACTCATGCGTATTCAGTAACCATTTATAGTTAACAATTAAAAGGACGCATTATGCTTACACTCCAATTGCCGCAGATCTTCTGCCCATTCCCTTCTATGCTCAATCCTTTCGCAAAAGAAGCCGAAAAGCACACTGCCGAGTGGGTGAACCGCTTTGGCCTGGTAAAATCTGAAAAAGCCTGGGAACGCTTCCGCAGGGCTAAGTTCGCCATGCTCTCCTCCCGCGCATTCCCGACCGCGGGGAGGTATGAGCTTTGTATTGCCGCGGAGTTCAACACCTGGTTGTTTTTGCTGGACGACAAGAACGACGAGTCCATGTTCGGCAAGCTCGACTTTTTACAGATGGTGCATTCATTCGTAGGGATGATCCTCCAGAACAACCGCGTGGTGGCGCCGGACGAGGGCATGCCGCTCGCGCTCAGCTTCGAGGACCTCTGGAAACGGATGAAACGCATCAGCAGCGCGGCCTGGCAAAAACGGTTCGTGCAGAGCATGACCGATTACCTGGATGCATGCCTCTGGGAAGTGGAAAACCGCATCCGCCACGAAGCGCCGTCTGTAGCGGATTACATCGAGAAGCGCCCTTATACCGGCGCGTTGTATGCGGACATTGAGCTGATCGAAGTGCTGGAAAACATTTACCTGCCCGATGAGGTCAGGCTGCACGACATGGTGAAGCAGCTTTCCCTCGCCTGCAACAACGTGGTATGCTGGGCCAACGATCTTTTCTCTTTCGACAAGGAACGCCGCCAGGGCGATGTGCACAACCTGGTAGTGGTATTGAAGGAAGAACGCAACCTGAGCCTTGAAGAGGCTGTTGCGGAAGCTGCGCGCATGCACGATGCGGAAGTGCGCCGCTTTATTTCACTGAGCGAATCGCTGCCGTCTTTCGGCGCGGAAGTAAATGAAGAGCTGCAACGTTACGTGACCGTGCTGATGGCATGGATGCGCGCGAACCTGGACTGGAGCTTCGGCGACACCGCGCGTTACCGGATGAACATCACGGAAACGGCCAGCGGCAACTGGCTCATCTCCCGCTTATAACCAGGGGATCGGTTATACAAAAAAGGAAGGGGCGGCTACTTCACCTGCCGCCCTTTCCACTCGTATGTGCCGAACTTACCCAGCCAGCCGGCCAATACGACATAAATGATATGGAACGGCTGCCCCGGGATGAACCATGGCAGCAGGGAGCGTTTTCTGAAAAAACCCGCCACCGGCACCAGGAATATCAGTTCCACCACGATCTTGTACACCATCACCCATCCGAGCCAGGGCCATATCTGCGGGCTGAAAACAGCCACGATGGCCATCAGCAAAAGCAGTACGTTCCAGACATATACGAGCACCAGTACGCGGGTGATACGTTTATCCTCATACTTGTCTGCCTTGGACGACCAGCGGATGCGCTGGTTCATGAACCCTTTCACCGTTTCCACGGGCAGTGTGCGCACAATGGCGTCGCGGCTTTTGAGGTAACGCACGCCGTCGGGGTAAGCGTGGTAGATCTTGTACATGAGCAGCATATCGTCGCCGGAAGCGATCATGTCTATTCCTGTGAACCCGCCGACCTCATCGAAAGCGGTTTTCTCATATGCAAGGTTCGCCCCGTTGCACATCGTGCCTGTTTGCAGGCAGGCCACTGCGCCGGTGATGCCCTGCATGGTCATGAAGTCCAGCGACTGGAGCTTCTGGAAAAAGTCTTCTTCCCGATGATACATTACCGGTGCGGCAATGAATTGCGGGCGGTAAGTTTCATAGAATTTCACGATGGATTCCAGCCATTTGGGCCCCATGATACAATCTGCGTCGGTGGTCACGATAAGGTGGCCGGTAGCTTCGCCGATGGCGAGCTCTATCGCTTTTTTCTTGTAGGAATTGAGGCGCTGGTGGTGGCTGATGCGGTCGCTCATGCGGATAAGCCGCACATTGGACGCGGGAAAATACCGCACTGTATCCGCAGTGCCGTCGCGGGAAAAATCATCCACCACGATCACCTCGAACAGGTTTGCCGGGTAGCTTTGCTGTTGCAGCGCTTCCAGCAGCATCGGGAGATTTTTTTCTTCATCCCTGGCGGGAATGATAACAGAAACTTTCGTATTGAAGGTATATGCGTGCGCGCCAGGATCAAATATTCTTAATCTGCACCAGCCGTAGGTGTACGACAGCATTAATATACCATAAAGGAATGCGAGGCCGAGAGTGACGATCAATAAAGCGTTCATGCTTACTAGCTAGTGATATTTTTGCCGATGATGAATCCTAATTCTTCCGAAAGCAGCTGGTGGCCTTTGTCCAGCACCAGCATTTTGCAGGGGAAAGTACCGTCCGCGAACCGTTCCCCGAATGCAGGAGGGATCACACGGTCGTACCGCCCGAAAATTAACAGCGTGTCTATGTTGTAACGGGCCATCAGGCGCTTGCAGCGTTTCCGCGATGGCATCAGTTTTCTCATAATGGTCCATACATCATAAACCAGACGGCGTTTCTCTGCTTTGTCCATACTGTAAAACGCAAACTTATAAACGCTTTCATTCAGCAGGCCCCAACGCCGCCAGAGTGTGAGCAGCCGGAAGAACAGGGCCGGTTGATGCGTGTTGTACAAAAATATACGGTTGCCCACTTTGGTTTGCGTGGCAAAAAGATGCCACGGGTTGTTTTTTAATCCGTCCGGGGCGACCATCACGAGACGCGTGATCCTTGCCGCCATTTCTTCAACCAGGCACAGAGACAGCCGTCCGCCCATACTATAACCCATAAGGGAGAACGTTTGTTTGCCGAACTTTCCCAATATTTTTTCAACCAGGGCCGCCAGGTCCTCCTTTTCGACGGGCCGGCCCTCGTTCCATATCGTTTTGCCGTGAAAGGGCATATCTAACGCGACGATAGTGAATATATTGCCTAACGCGGGTTCCATCACACGAAAGTGCGACCCGCTTTCACCGAAACCGTGAAAGCAGATCAGCAGGTTGGCGCCCGTGCCGGTCACAATGCCGGAGAACTCGCTGTTGAGATATGTCAGGCTGAAGTCCACTTTGTTTTTCAATACGAATGGCGAATTTAAAACTAATTGCCCCGGAATCATAATTTGCCAATTGCTATAAACTCGGTAAATTACGAGTAGACTAAAAAATCATGCACGATGGATACCGCGGTTAACAGCAAAGCAGCCCTCAAAGGGGCGGAGTTCCTGGTGAAAGAGACTACACCCGCCGGGATTTTTATACCCGAAGATTTTTCAGAAGAGCAGCTCATGATCCGGGAGATGGCCGAGCAATTCGTGGCCAAAGAAGTAACCCCGGTGCTGGAGCGCCTGGATAAGCTGGAAGAGGGCCTCATGCCTTCCCTGCTGGACAAGGCCGGCGAGCAGGGCCTGCTGGGCGCAGCTTTCCCGGAAGAGTTCGGCGGCCTCGGCAAAGATTTCATCACTGCTACCCTCATCAACGAAGCCCTTGGCGCCGGCCATTCCTTTTCCGTGGCCATGGCCGCGCATACCGGCATCGGTTCGCTTCCCATACTTTATTTCGGCACCGAAGCGCAGAAACAGAAATATATTCCCAAGCTGGCCTCGGGCGAAATGAAAGGCGCTTACGCCCTCACCGAGCCCAACTCCGGCTCCGACGCGCTGAGCGCCAAAACTACCGCAAAACTTACGGGAGACGGCAAACATTACCTGCTCAACGGCCAGAAGATCTGGATCACCAATTCCGGCTTCGCCGATGTGTTCACCGTATTCGCCAAGATAGACGGCGAGAAGTTCACCGCCTTCATCGTAGATAAAGGCACGCCCGGCTTTTCGCTCGGCCCCGAAGAGCACAAGATGGGCATCAAAGGCTCTTCCACCCGCCAGATCTATTTCCAGGACGCAAAAGTGCCAGTGGAAAATGTGCTGGGCGAGATCGGCAAAGGCCACCTCATCGCTTTCAACATTCTCAACATCGGCCGCCTGAAACTCTGCGCAGCCGCACTGGGCGGCGCCAAAGGCAGCATGGACATCACCATTCAATACGCCAATACCCGCGAACAGTTCAAACAGCCCATTTCCAACTTCGGCGCCATCAAACACAAGCTCGCCGAAATGGCCACCCGCATCTGGGTATGCGAATCGGCGCTGTACCGCACCGCGCAGCTGATAGACCAGAAAGAGCACGAGCTGCTGGCGGAAGGGAAAGCCTTCAACGAAGCCCTGCTGGGCGCTGCCGAAGAATATGCCGTGGAATGCGCCATGCTGAAAGTGAACGGCTCCGAAGTGCTGGACTACGTGGTGGACGAAGGCGTGCAGATTCACGGAGGCAACGGCTTCAGCGACGAATACGTGATCTCCAAAGCATACCGCGACAGCCGCATCAACCGCATCTTTGAAGGAACCAACGAAATAAACCGCCTCCTCACGCTGGACATGACGCTGAAGCGTGCCATGAAAGGCAAGATAGACCTCATGACCCCGGCCATGAACGTGATGAAGGAACTGATGAGCATCCCCGATTTCGGCAGCGAAGACGAGGGCGCTTTCGCCAAAGAAAAGAAACAGGTGGCCAATATGAAAAAAGCCATCCTCATGGCGGCAGGCGCTGCTGCGCAGAAGCTCATGATGAAGCTGGAATCCGAGCAGGAAATACTCATGAACATTGCAGACATGGCTATCGAAACATTCGTAAGCGAAAGCGCGCTGCTTCGCATCATCAAGCTTACGGAGCTGAAAGGCGAAGCCGCCGTAGCCCTGCAGGCAGACATGGTGCGCACCTACCTTACCGATGCCGCTGACCGGGTGAATAAGTCCGGGAAAGACGCCATCAACGGGTTTGCCGAAGGAGACGAGCAACGCATGATGCTGCTCGGCCTGAAACGTTTCACCAAAACAGAACCCTTCAACACCAAAGAAGCGCGCCGCCGCATTGCCGACAAGCTGATCGCAGACAACGGCTATACGTTCTGATCTTTTAACGCTATTAGATACCTTTGCAGGGAACAAGGCACAATCCTTGTTCCCTTATTTATTTCAGAAGGAAATACCAGAGTCATGATGCTAAGATTAGGAGGAAGCCTGTTGCTCGCAGTATTGTTTGCATCGCAGGCGCATGCACAGGAAAAAAGTTTTTTACGCCTCACACAGCCTGGCAGGCAAAGCAACGCGGTGACCGCCACCCGCCAGTACCTAGTAGGCAGCACCTGCAAATCGTGCCAGGTGTTCGTGAACGACGAGCCGCAAAAAGTTTATCCCACCGGCGCTTTCGCCATAGAAGTGGAGCTGGAGGAAGGCGGCAACGAATTTGTGATCAAATCGCTCGGCCCGGAAGGGGATTCTATTGAACGTGCTGTATATTTTACTTACAACATTCCCCAGGCGCCGCAACCCGTTACTTCCGTCAATATCGCTTACGTGCAGACCCTCCCTGAAGGCAACCTGCTGGTGGCCCCCGGCGATCTCATCCGCTTCCGCGTGAAAGCCATTCCCGGCGGCACCGTTACCGTGGGCGGCCAGCTTCAGCTCATGGAACTGCCGGTCAGCGGCAGCCAGACCATGCCCGGCATTTACCAGGGCACCTACACCGTGCAGTGCAACGACCCGCTCATCACCGGCCGCGGCATACCCGTTGTACTGGAAAGCGGGGGCACCGAAGTGCGCCGCAACACGCCAAACACTTTTACCCTCACCGATCCGCAGACACAGCCCATGGTGGGCAAAACCACCGGCGATAATCCTTTCCTGAAATACGGCCTGGGCGACGATCGCCTCGGCGGCGCGCGCATGGGATCGCTTGATACCGGCGTTTACGTTCACATCAACGGCAAAGTCGGATCAGATTACCGGGTGAAGCTTTCCAAGACCCTCACCGCCTACATTCCCCAGGAACAGGTCGTGATGCAGGCGCCCGGCACTTTCCCTCCTTCATCCGTCAGCAACAGCTGGCGCGTTTGGGGCGACGATCAATTCGATTACCTCACCGTTGCCCTCAGCCAGAAGCTGCCTTACCGCACCACCCAGCAAACAGACCCGTCCCGCATTGTACTGGACATTTTCGGGGCCACCGCCAATACCAACTGGATCACCCAGCTGGAAACCAGCCGGGAGATCAAGAACGCTTATTACGAGCAGGTGGAAGACGACATCCTCCGGGTGACCATAGAACTGAAGCACAAACAACACTGGGGCCACCAGGTATATTACAACGGCGGCACGCTTACCGTGAAAGTGAAAAGGCCGCCCGCACAGCCCGGCCTCGGCAACCTCACCATTGCCGTGGATGCAGGCCACGGTGGCAGGAATGCCGGTGCGCAGGGCCCCACCGGCGTATATGAAAAAGAAATGGCCCTTGCCGTGGCCATTTCATTGCAACAGGCTTTGCAGGCAGAAGGCGCCCGTGTGCTGATGACCCGCGTGAATGATTCTTACGTGGATAACGACTACCGGGTTACTTCCTACCGCGGAAAAGACCCTGACCTCCTCGTGAGCATCCATCTCAATTCTTCTTCAGATCCGATCCGCATACAGGGCACCAGTACTTATTACAAACATATCGGGTTCAGGCCGCTGAGCCAGCATATTTACAAACACATGCTGGAACTGGGTTTGAAAGAATTCGGCAACGTGGGCAGCTTCAATTTCGCGTTGAACAGCCCTACCGAATACCCGAACGTGCTCGTGGAAACCCTGTTCCTCAGCAATCCCGAAGACGAAATGAAAATTCTGGACGCCGGTTTCCGCCGGCAGATGGCGGATAAGATCGTGTTGGGCATCAAGGACTTTGTGGCGGAAGGGCATGCAGGCGCAGAAGAGCAGCAGTAAAAGAAATGGCCCCCGCAGAGGGGGCCATGTGAAGACCGCGATCTAATATTATTCACGGTATTTCCATATCCAGAACGACACTTTATGGAACGCGGAACAAGCTGTTGAATAAGCGGTCGTCCGGTTCCAAAGAAGGTTTATATCTCTTTATCATGATCAGAATGGAGGAGGCAGCCCAGGCGGTTGCACTGTGCTCGCGTTGCTCTCGTCTAATGTTCAATGTCTAATGTCGCATCCGGCCATAAAGCCATGGGGTACGTACATAACACAAAAATGAAACATCTGTCTGAGCCCTGCAATACTCAGAACTAAGTATTTTTCCTTTCAGGAT
>CBFHAF010000051.1:0-12064 GCA_965653435.1 uncultured Chitinophaga sp. | reverse complement strand
GCTGCGGGCTTCTTCCTTGAGGCTTTCGATCAGCTGGTGGCGCGCTTCCTCTGCAGTGAGGGCGGCCACTTTTTCCAGGCGGCGGATGTGCTCTTCCTGGTGTTTTTCCAGTTCTGAACGTTTGATGTTCACGAGCTCTATCTGGCGGGCGAGGTTTTCCTTGATGGCTTCATTTTCGGCAACCTGCTTTTGTATATTCTCGGTTTTCTGGTTCAGGGACTGTTCTTTCTGCTTGATGCGGTTTTCTGACTCGGAGATCTTCTGGTTGCGCTGCATTACCTCTTTCTCGTGTTCGGACTTCATCTGGAGGTATTTCTCCTTGGCTTCCAGCAGCCGGTCCTTCTTTAAGTTCTCTGCGCTCAGCTGGCCTTCGGCGATGATTCTTTTGGCCTGTTCTTCTGCTTCCTGGATCTTTATTTTGGTGTTTTTAGCGAAAATCAGTTTTCCGAGTATTATACCAACCACCAGGGCAACCGCCCCGGCGACTATAATCGTGATGGATTCAGTCATATCTCAATATTTAAATAGTATTTATAATTACGTCCCTGGCCCGTTTCCTGCGAAAGGGCTAAAGCCGACCCGCGAAAATAACAAAAAAATAGCAGCAAAGCACAGGAGACCTTGTGATAATGAATAATTTATGGATGCTAAACGTTGCAGCGGAGGGCTATTTAAGCTGCTCATCCAGCAGATTGTCAAGGTGTTGCAGCTTTTCCCGGAGAAAAGGGGCTACCCCGGCCTGGGCTTTTCCGCCGCTGGTGGCAGGGTGGGTGGCATACATGATCAGGGCCATGGCGATATAATCCTGGATGTCTTTCCCGGCATAGGCGGCTTTGAACTCAATGATCTTTTCATTCACTTCTTTCATTACTCTCCGTACGTCTTCTTCTTCTTCCGTACGGATCTTTATCCTGTAGGTGCGGTCTGCAACAACAATATTGACGGGTATTAGAGGTTCCATTATAAGTTGGGTTGGTGTATGTTGCAAATGTAACAAAAGCGCGCACTTCAGGAAGTGGAAAAATAATTGCCGGCTTTTTGCACAATTATGTGATTATTATCTTTATAATTGACAAAAATATACGATTCCGTGAATGCTGATCCTGGTCGGCTCATCCTGAGAATGAGGCAATCAATTCTGGAAAAAATTCACGTGGGTATGTGTACAAATGTCAATTAAAAACTTATCTTCGCTATGAACGCAAAGCCAGACAAGGCAAAGGCAGGCGCCGGCAAAAAAGCCGCAGCCGCCCGCAGGCCTGTAACAGATGGGCATAACATGCTGGTATCTTATGAATCGATCGTAAAAATGCAAAGGGTATTATTTACAAAGAAGATCGAAGTTGTAAAAGCCGGCGTCTCCAAGGAGCAGCTCACCCGTCTCAAAGAGATCTTTGAGCTGGATTACGATACGCTGAGCGCCCTGCTGACAGTCACCAACCGTTCCCTTCACCTTAAAAAGGGGAAGGACATCCTGAGCAGGAACGTCAGCGACCGCATCATTGCCATTGCCGATGTGTTCAGTCTTGGATATAATGTGTTCAACAGCAGGGAGCTGTTCCACAACTGGCTGCGCCAGCCCTCCCGCGACCTCGGCGGCGCAATACCCATCACCCTGCTGGATACCATCACCGGTATGGAAGAAGTGAAGCAGCAGCTGGTAAGGATGGAAATGCACTCTTGAAGAAATTTTCCGCTATGAAATTATATAGACTGGTCAAAGAAGACCGCTGCCGGGATATGGGCGCAAGCGGGGCGGCAGACCGTTGGAATTATGCAACGGACCCCTGCCTGCATGCAAAGGACCACCCTGCCATGTGCCTGGTGGAAAGCGACCTGGTGACCGGGTTGTTCACCGTGCCGGATGGATATGTGATCGTTGAATATGAAGTGCCGGACAGCATCATGCGCGTGGTTCAGGGGCTCCCCGCGGGCTGGGACAATTACCCCTTCGGGTTCGAGACGAGAGATTTCGGGTCGGAACTGTTGCAGAAAGCGGAAAAGCTCGTGCTGGCATTCCCTTCCCCCGAAATGAACCGGCAATGGAATTACATGGTCAACCTGCGGCATCCCCTGGCGAACGAAATCAAAATATTGGATATCTATTACCCCAACCGCAAGAAGCAGCCCCCGTCAGGTATTGAGTAACGCAATGCAGCGGTCGATCTCACGGATGTAATCGTTGATCTTGCCCCGTACTTCTTTCCGGAACGCGTCTTCTTCCTCGGAAAGCCCGTTGCCCTGTGTAATAGTGGCTATTTTAGCGAGTTTCAGTTTTTCATCCAGCGCCTCGATGGTTTGCTGATGCTGCAACAGCTCATCCTGCTGCTGCTGTACCTGCTCGCGCAGCATGGCATTGTCTGCCTGCGATTGCTGCAGCTTCCTGAACAGCTGCTGCAGCTTGTCCTCGATGCTTTGTATGTACTGTTCGATCTCCATTTATTTGCGGATCTCCGCTTGCAATTGTGATTCGAAGGCTTTTACGAGCTTGTTCATCAGCGCATCCGTTTCCTGGTCCGTCAGCGTTTTCTGCTTGTCCTGGAAGGTGAAGCTTACGGCGTACGACTTTTTGCCTGCGCCCAGCTTCTCACTTTCAAAAACGTCGAACAGGTTGATATGTTGCAGGAGGGATGTTTTCACGGAACGTGCCGCTGTTCCCACCGCAGCGAAGGTAACACCTTTGTCCAGCACCAGCGCCAGGTCCCTGCGCACGGCCGGGAAACGGGGGATCTCTTCATAGAAGGAATCCTTCGTCTGCAGCTGTTTCAGTATCTCTTCCCAGTAAAAGTCCGCATACCAAACAGCTTGTTTAATGTCGAACTCCTTCAGCTTCCGTGCATCCACACCGCCGGCAACGGCAACGGTCTTTCCGTTCACGCTTACTTCAAAAGCGGGCTGGAGGCCGTGGATAGTGGCGGTGGCCATCTGTGCGGCAGGCAGGGCCAGCAGCTGCAGGATGTTGCCAATGAAGCTTTTCAGGTAATAGAAATCCACCGGCTGGCTTTTGTGCATCCAGTTCTCAGGCAGCTTCTGGCCGGTGAGGTAAAGGCTAAGGTGAGCGGTTTCAGGGTACTGCCCTACTTCTTCCCTGCGGTAAGTTTTCCCGAATTCGAAGAACAGCAGGTCTTCGTTGCGGCGGTTCAGGTTGTAGGCGATGCGCTCCAGGCCGGTTTCCAGCATGGAGGGGCGCATCACGTCCAGGTCTGAAGTGAGGCTGTTCAGCATCTTTACCAGGGTATCTTCATCCAGGTGCTTGTAGTATTGGCTGTTGGTGATGGAGTTGGTGAAGATCTCGGAAAAGCCGTTGGAGGCGAGGTAGTCCGCTACTTTTTCCTTCACGCGCTCTTTATCGGGCTGGGCCTGGCGGCTGGGCACCATGCGTACGAACTCGGGGATGGGGATATTGTCCAGCCCGTCTATCCGCATGATCTCCTCCACGATATCCGCCGGGATATTGATGTCCGGCTTGTGCAGCGGCGGCGTGGCGCGCAGTTCCGTGTCATTTTCGGAATGTACGGTAAAGCCCAGGCTGCAGAGGATGTTCTTCACTTTCTCAGGCGCGTAGGTATGGCCGCTGAGCTTATTGATATATGCGTAAGTGATGTCTATGTGTTTTTGTGCCGCGGGAACAGGGTATGCGTCCGTCACGTCTGAAGCGGGCGCTCCGTGCGCCAGTTCGTTAATGAGGGCAATGGCCCGTTCGAGGGCGAAAGGCGCAAGGCTGATGTCAAGCCCCTTTTCGAAACGCACGGCGGCGTCTGTACGCAGGCCGTGGCGTACGGAAGTTTTGCGGATGCCGGTTGCGCTGAAGTAGGCGCTTTCCAGGAAAATGTTGCTGGTTTCGGCTTTAACGCCGGAGTTCAGGCCGCCGAACACGCCGGCGATACACATGGGATTGTTCTCGCCGTCGCAGATCATGAGGTCGCCTGCGTCCAGCTTGCGTTCTTTACCATCCAGGGAAAGGAAAGGAGTGCCGGCCGGCAGGTTTTGTATGATCACTTTGCCGCCCCTGATCTGGTCCGCGTCAAATGCGTGCAGGGGTTGGCCGGTTTCGTGCAGCACATAGTTGGTGATGTCTACGATATTGTTAATGGGCCTTACACCGATGGCTTGCAGGCGGTGCTGCATCCAGGCGGGGGAGGGACCTACTTTTACGCCGGTAATGCTCTGGCCGCAGTAACGGGGGCAGGCTTCGGTATTTTTCACTTCCACGCCGATGTTCAGGGGTTGTGTGGCTTTGGAGGCTGCGTGTATGCCCGGTTTGCGCACCTGGTAAACCGCTGTGTTCTCGTTGTTGTTCAGCCAGGCGCACACGTCGCGGGCCACTCCCATATGGCTCATGGCGTCCATATGGTTGGGGGTGAGGCCGATTTCGTATACCCAGTCCTGCGCGGGCTGGAACAGCTCGCGGGCGGCGGTGCCGGGTTTGAGGGAGGGATCGAGCACAAGGATGCCTTCATGGCTGGCGCCCAGGCCTATTTCGTCTTCCGCGCAGATCATGCCGAAGCTTTCTTCTCCGCGGATCTTGGCTTTTTTCATGGTCACCGGCTCGCCCGAAGAGGGGTAGATGGTGGTGCCGATGGGGGCTACCACTACTTTCTGGCCGGCGGCTACGTTGGGGGCGCCGCATACGATAGACAGCGGTTCGCCGTTGCCGATATCCACTTTGGTTAAACGGAGCTTGTCTGCATTGGGGTGCTGTTCCACGCTTAGCACTTCGCCGATCACAAGTCCCTCCAGGCTGCCTTTCACGCTTTCGAACCGCTCGAGGCTTTCCACCTCAAGGCCGATGGCCGTTAAGATCACAGAAAGTTCCTCCGGGGTCGGTTTCACCGGTAAATAATCACACAGCCAGTTGTACGAAATAGTCATTGTATGCTCCTTGTATTATCCTGCCGATACCGCGGTATCGATTTAATTTTGTGAAAATCAATTATTTCCATCACTTTTGCACGCTTCGTGCAGCCGTGATTGTGCCGCGTAAAGTTAACAACTTCTGCTGTACGGAAACGGGGAATTTTCCCAAAGAAAATGTGGAAAATCTTTTTGCACAAAAAATGTGAATAATCGGACCTTTGCTATGGATTTTCTGTCGTTTTGGTGGATAACCCCATTCAAAACGGTGGATAACCATAAGAAGCATGTGGTTTAACCGGTGGATTGCCGACGAATAAATATAGTTCCGGGAGAAGAAGGTTTTATCGGAAAAATGCCTTTACCTTAGTTTCCCTGGCTAAAAAAAATTTACAATTTGTTAAAGAAAGCAGAAGATTCAACGTGCCCAAAATGTTGTAAACACAATGAGCCAAAACCATCCGGTAACCATTTTTTTAACCTTATTAACGCCTAAAATATAAATGGATCTTAATCTGAAGAAAGACCGTAATACCCGCCGCAAGCCGGGCGTAGACATTTCCACGATGGTTTACGGCAAAATCCCTCCTCAGGCGAAAGAATTGGAAGAAGCAGTGCTGGGTGCCCTTATGCTTGAAAAAGGGGCGTTTGACGTCGTGATCGAGATCCTGAAAGCCGAATGTTTTTATGTGGATGCCCACCAGAAGATATTTGCAGCCATGCAGCGCCTGGCAGCAAAATCGATGCCGGTAGACATTCTCACCGTGGTGGAAGAGCTTAAAAGCTCCGCCGAGCTGGACGTGGTAGGAGGCCCTTTCGCCGTTACCCGGCTCACCAACATGGTAGTTTCCTCCGCCAATATCGAGGCGCATGCCCGTATCGTATTGCAGAAATTCATCCAGCGTGAGCTCATCCGCATTTCCGGGGAGATCATCAGCGAAGCGTATGAAGATACAGCCGATGTGTTCGACCTCCTGGACGCCGCTGAATCCAAGCTGTTTGAAGTAACCAATAACCACCTCCGCAAGAACTACGATTCCATCGACCGTGTGCTGGTAAATACCATCAAGCGTATCGAGGACCTCCGTAACAAGGGCGACGATATCACCGGCGTACCGTCCGGCTTCCCGTCGCTGGACAAGATCACGTACGGCTGGCAGCCTTCCGACCTGATCATCCTGGCCGCCCGCCCTGCGGTAGGTAAAACCGCGTTCGCCTTGAACCTGGCCAGGAATGCGGCCCTTCACCCGAAATTCCCGAAAGGCGCCGCGGTGTTCAGCCTTGAGATGTCCAGCGGGCAGATCGTTCAGCGTATCCTTTCCGCCGAATCCGAAATTCACCTGGAAAAGATCACCAGGGGTAAGCTGGAAGAGCATGAAATGCGCAAACTGATGACCCATGGTATAGAACGCCTGGCCAAAGCGCCCATCTTCATAGACGATACCCCCGGCCTCAATATCTTCGAGCTGCGCGCCAAATGCCGCAGGCTGGTGCACAACCACGGCGTGGGCATCATCATCATCGACTACCTGCAGCTGATGAGCGGCGCGGCGGACGGTCGCAATACCAACCGCGAGCAGGAGATCAGCAAGATCTCCCGCGACCTGAAAGGCCTGGCCAAGGAGCTGCACGTGCCTGTACTGGCGCTTTCCCAGCTGAGCCGCGATGTGGAGAAACGTAAGGACGGCAACAAGATGCCCCAGCTGAGCGACCTTCGCGAATCCGGCGCCATCGAGCAGGATGCGGACATGGTAATGTTCATTTACCGCCCCGAGTACTACGACATCACCACCAACGAGCACGGCGAGTCCAATAAAGGCGAAACCCACGTGCGTATCGCGAAACACCGTAACGGCCAGCTGGATACCGTGAAGCTCCGCGCCGTACTGCAGTTCCAGCGTTTTGAGGACGATGGTTTCGTGGACGGGCCTCCCGCACCCGCAGGCGGCGGCTCATTCGCAGGCATGAAAGGCCATCCCGGCAGCGGCGGCTACGATGAAGCCAAGATCTTCATCCAGAAAGGATCGAAGATGAACGACATGGATTTTGAAGACGACGCGTTCGGAGACGCCCCGTTCTAAAACAGGAGCATCTTTACAGATACTAAAAAGCCGGTCCGTTCTGAAAAGAAACCGGCTTTTTTAATGGATCATACACCATGAAACGGATATACACCAAATACAAGACACATTACACCCACAATTTCCATCTCGCCTATCCCGTGGTGATCTCCCAGCTTGGCCACACCCTCGTGGGCCTGAGCGACAGCATCATCATCGGGCATACCGGGAAAGTTCCGCTGGCGGCGGTTTCCCTCGGGGTGAGCCTCTTCTCTATCTTTATGGTTACGGGCATCGGCATGTCTTACGGGCTTACGCCGCTCATTGCCCAGGAGAACGGGCGCAACAACCGCGGCTACTGCGGGCATTTGCTGGCGCACAGCTTTATCATCAACATGATCACAGGGCTGGTGCTCACGGGAGGCATCCTGCTGGTGGGCAACAACCTGGAGCGGATGGAGCAGCCGCCGGACGTGGCGGCGCAGGCAAGGATATTCCTGCAATACCTTGCCGCATCTTACATCCCGCTGATGGTGTTCCTTACTTTCAAACAATTCGCCGAAGGCCTGGGCTTTACCCGCCAGGCGATGAACATCAGCATTATCGGCAACCTGCTGAATATACTGCTTGGCATTGCGCTGGTATACGGCCTGCTGGGCCTGCCGCGTATGGGTATCGCGGGCGTGGGTATCGCCACTTTTACGGACCGTTTGCTGATGGGCATCACGATGGCCTGGTATGTGCTCAAAAGCCCGCGTTTCAGGGAATACCTGGCGACTTTCCATTTCAGGGCCATCAGCGCCGCTTCGCTGAAGAAGATCGCGGGGCTGGGCATGCCGGTGGCACTGCAATATATTTTTGAAGTGAGCGCTTTCAGCGGCGCGGTGATCATGGCGGGCTGGATCGGTTCGGCACAGCAGGCTGCCCACCAGATCGCGATCAGCCTTGCTTCCATGACCTACATGATGGCCAGCGGCATATCCGCGGCGGCCGGCATCCGCAGCGGCAATAACCTTGGCGCGCAGAACTTTAAAGACCTGCGGCATTCAGCCATCGCCAGCTATCATATGGTGCTGGTGCTGATGGGCGTTGCCGCGCTCGTGTTCGTGCTGGGCAACCGCATTTTGCCGGCCATGTACATCCAGGACCCCGCGGTGATCCACATCGCATCTGGCCTGCTGCTCATTGCCGCATTCTTCCAGCTGTTCGACGGTACGCAGGTGGTAGGCCTGGGCGTGCTGCGCGGGCTGGGCGATGTGAAGCTGCCCACGGTGATCACCATGCTGGCGTACTGGGTGCTGGGGTTGCCGGCAGGTTACCTGCTCGGCTTTACATTCGGTTTCGGCGTGTATGGCATCTGGTGGGGGCTCTCGCTGGGCCTGCTGATCGCCTCGGTTTTACTGTTCTTCCGTTTCCAGTCCATAACCCGCGGTTTGGAACGGACGGCCGGAAAAGTATAATTTTACAGGATGGAGTTACCCGTATTTTACGCAAAGGAACTGATACCAGGCGCTTCGTCGTTCACGATGGACGAGCCTACGAGCAAATACTGCATCCAGGTGCTGCGGCGGCAGAAAGGGGACAAAGTGCTGCTGGCGGACGGCAAAGGCAACCGCTACGAAGCGGAGATCACAGACGATCACCGCAAGAAATGCGTAACCGCCATCCGGCAGGTGGAAACCATGCCCCGCCCCGAACCGCGGCTTCGTATAGCCATAGCCTTTACCAAGAATGCCGCACGCATGGAATGGTTCCTCGAGAAAGCGGTGGAAATAGGCGTGCAGGGTATTATCCCGCTGGTTACGCTGCGCACGGAGAAAGAAAAGCTGAAAGCGGAAAGGCTGGAGAACATCCTCGTTTCCGCCATGCTTCAATCGCGCCAGTGGCACCTGCCGCAACTGGGGGAGCCTACGCCGCTGGAATCGCTCATGAGCGCAACGGAGCAACGTTTTATTGCCCATTGCCTGCCGGGCGAGAAGCTGCATCTGCTCACGGCAATGCAGCCGGGGAAAGATTCCATTTTACTGATCGGCCCCGAGGGCGACTTTGCCCCGCAGGAAGTGGAACTGGCTTTGCAGTATGGCTTCACGCCTGTTAGCCTCGGAGATACCCGCCTGCGCACGGAAACGGCGGGAATGGTAGGGTGCGCGCTAATGGCGGCGGTGAATGCAGCGAAGTAAGAAAAGGGCTTTTACGCTGGTGCTATTTTAACCCACATCAAGTCCGGATCAAGTCCACACCAAATCCACCTTTTTTGCGCCGATCCTTCGATCGCCATTAGGTTTCCATGCGATGGCACTCCGGTCATGCCTTTATGGTAATATAACGTCAGACCGGGAACCGGTATGAGATAAAAAAGAAGGGGCTGCATGATTGGCAGCCCCTTCTTTTTTATACGTTAATTTAATTCTTTTTCCTTCGGGTCCACAGGGCCTCTCAGGTGCACCGGATCTGATTTTTTCCGCATTCTCATATTCAGCAGCTCTACCGCGAAAGAGAAGGCCATCGCGAAATACACATAGTTTTTCAGGTGAAGGTTATGTGCCGCTTCGGCATTCCAGCCTTCGATGATCAGGATGCCGCCTACCATTATAAGGAAAGAAAGCGCCAGCATTTTGAGCGTAGGGTGCTTGTGAATGAAATTGCTGATGCGCGGGGCGAAGGTGAACATGATAAACATGGCGATGATAACCGCCACGATCATGATCTCCACGTGCTTGGCAAGCCCTACTGCCGTGATGATGCTGTCGAAGGAAAACACCATGTCGATGATGATGATCTGCCCCACTACGTTCAGCAGGGTGGCGCCTGATTTTTTTACTTTGACGTTGACGCCTGGCGCTTCATCGTCTTCGCCTTCCAGTTTATGGTGAATTTCAAGGGTGGTTTTTATGAGCAGGAACAGGCCGCCCGCCAGCATAATGAGGTCGCGGAGGGAGATGCCTTTGCCGAAGATAAAGAACAGCGGGTCCACGGCCCGTACGATGTAGCCGATGAACAGCAGCAATATGATGCGCACGGCAATACCGGTGAACATCCAGATGCGCCTTGCCTGCAGCCTTTTTTCCTCGGGCAGCCGGTTCATTACGATGGAAACGAAAATAACGTTGTCGATACCCAGCACCACTTCCATTACAGTGAGGGTCAGCAGGCTGATGAGCGAATCTAAGGTCAGTAATTCTTCCATGATCTATGATTGTGGTGATAATCCCTGGCAGATCTTTTTAACGATGGCCGGGCCTTCGTAGATGAAACCGGTGTATACCTGCACGAGGGAGGCGCCGGCATCCAGCTTTTCCTGTGCATCGGCCGCGGTAAAAATGCCGCCTACGGCGATGATGGGTATTTTGCCGCCGGAGCCTTTGTGGATGTAGCGGATCACTTCCGTGGCCCTGCCTTTTACCGGCAGCCCGCTCAATCCGCCCGCGCCGATCTTTTCCAGCTCGGCGGCAGGGGTGGCAAGGCCTTCCCGGCTGATGGTGGTATTGGTGGCTACAATGCCAGCCAGCCCTGTATCCTGCACGATCTCGATGATATCGTCCAGCTGTTCGTTGGTAAGGTCCGGGGCGATCTTCAGCAGGATGGGCTTGGGTTTGTTCTTTTGTGAATTGAGGGTTTGCAGGTGATGGAGCAGCTGTTTCAGCGGCTCTTTTTCCTGCAGGGCACGGAGGCCGGGGGTATTGGGAGAGCTTACGTTCACCACGAAATAGTCCACCCCGTCGAACAGCGCGTGGAAACATTTTTCGTAATCGCTTACCGCGTCTTCGTTGGGCGTGAGTTTATTTTTCCCAATGTTGCCGCCCACGATGATGTTCGAACGTCTTTTCTGCAGTCTTTTGGCGGCAGCCCTTACGCCTTCATTGTTGAATCCCATACGGTTGATGAGGGCCTTGTCTTCCGGAAGGCGGAACAGCCGTGGCTGATCGTTTCCCGGCTGCGGCAGGGGGGTAACGGTGCCGATCTCCACAAAGCCGAAGCCGAGATGTGCCAGTTCGTCGATATACCGTGCGTCTTTGTCGAAACCCGCGGCGAGGCCTACGGGATTGGAGAAAGTGAGGCCCCAGAGTTTTCTTTCCAGGCCGCTGTTCTTCGGCTGGCAAATGGCGTCCAGCACGTTCCGGCCGAAGGGAAGGGCGTTTATGACTTTTAATCCCCGCATTACGCTATGGTGAATGCTTTCAGGGGGGAAGCGGAAAAGTATTTTCTTAATGAAACCGTACATGTACGCGCAAAGATATAAAATTGGGGATTGATATGCGCGTTTTGGGGCTAAATGACAGTGTATTTAACAGGGCCTTTTTTCAGTCGTTCAATCCCTTTCCATCCAGGATTTGCTGTACATATTTTTCGATCCTGGACTCCCGGGTTTTGGATTGTTTGGCCGCGGAAAAATAAAGCAGGTATCCCCGCTGCCGCCCCGGCGTCAATGCATTAAAAGCAGCTTTGAATGCGGGCATTTTGTCCATTTTTTGCTGCAATTCTTCAGGGACGGGAAATTCCGAAGGCTCTTTCGGAGGTATTTTGAGCCCCGCCTTTTCCACTTCGATGGCCTCGTAAACGTATGCTTTAATGACGGGCGCCATCCCGGTGATTTCGCGGACGCTGGTGAATCTGATGATGCGCGAAGTGTTCGAATTTTCCGTTTGCCGGATCAGGACGCCTTCAGGATCCTGCAGCAGCGCGCCTTTGAAAAAGCCGATCACGCAGCTGTCCTTTAATTCGCCCATTATCACGATGTTGGCGTTCCCGTACGTGTAGCAGGGTTGCCACCATTTGAAATCTTCCGTCAGCCCGCAGCTGAGAAAGATCTTCCGCAGCGTTTCCAGCTCCTTCCCCCATTTTTTGGCCTTGCTGATGAATGTATCTACCTTGGGATTCATGTTATGATGTGTTTATCGACCGGGATGGCGTTTGTCGGCGGTACTGGTGGTGTTAATCGTCCAGGCCTTTCCCGCTGAGGATCTGCGGCACATATTTTTCCACCCTCGACTCCCGGGTTTTGGATAATTTGGGGGCTGAAAAATAAAAGAGATAAGCTCTCTGCCGCCCGGGCGTTAAGGCTTCGAACGCCTTTCTTAATGCAGGCTGCTTGTCCAGTTTCTTTTGAAACTCTTCCGGAACTTTGAAGTCTTGCGTTTTCTTTAAAGGCT
>CBFHAF010000050.1:0-12082 GCA_965653435.1 uncultured Chitinophaga sp. | reverse complement strand
AAAACGCCGGTAAGCGGATCAGGGCCCCGGTCAAAAAAACATGTAAATTAGTCAAAATACATCTGGCGGGCTGCCCGGTATGGGGCTACATTTGAACAGACTGATAATCGGCATGAACAGAAAAAGATTCCCGGGATGAAATCAGAAAGGCTCATTTTAGGCACTGCCGGCATAGGCGGCATTTGGGGGGCGGTAAACGCGTCCGCGTCTGTAGACGCCATTTTGATGGCGCTGGAGCAGGGTATAAATGCCATAGACACTGCGCCGGCATACGCTGATGCCGAAACCTATGTTGGTAACGCATTAAGCCAGTGGAGCGGGCCGGCTCCTTCCGTAAGCTCCAAAGTGGGCCGCTCGCAAGGATTTACAGCATACGAGGGGCGGTACGATTACAGCCGCGAGGCTATGTTCCGCAGTGCGGGGGCAACGCTCGAAAAGCTGAAGCTCCCCGTGCTGGATGTACTTTTCCTGCACGATCCCGCCCAGGTCCCTGAACAGGCATTTGGCGCCGTTGCCGACGTAATGGCCGAACTGAAAGAGAAAGGTTACGCGAAAGCTATAGGGCTTGGCGGCAATCCGCCTGCCTGGGCCTGGCAATGGTTGCACAACGGTACTTTCGGCGTGCTGATGGAATACAACCGCCTTAACGCCTGCCACACTCCGGCCATCGAAACTTCCCTGCCCGCATGCCTGGCCGCGGGCATACGTTATTTTGCGGCCAGCCCGCTCAATATGGGCGCCCTCGGCCGGCCGGTCCCCGGTTTCTCCGACCATCCGCCGCATTGGCTCCCCGAAGCAGATATGGCTGCCGCCCGCCGGCTTCATCAGCTGGCAGGGGAGGAAGGTTTGGAACTGCGGGCCATGGCCCACCGATTCCTGCTTTCCATCCCGTTTCCTTTCAATATCGTTATCGGTCCTTCCGACCCGCAGGAACTTGGCTCCACCCTCGGTGACTTTGCCGCCGGGCCGCTTCCGGAGCCGCTGTTCGAAAAAATTTTGCAATACAGCAAGGACACACCATCAAAATGAAAACAATCAACGATCAGATCCTGGATATCACCCGCGTGCGGATCAATGTGCTGGAGCCCGTTCCCGCGGTAATACCTTTCCAGGACGCTACCATGGGCCCTTTCCTGACATTTGGCCTCGCGGTCATTACGCTGGAGGATGAAAACGGCATTCTTGGCGAAGCGCCGGTATACAGCAGCTACACGAACATCCTCGAGTCCTGTTTTTTGCCGATCCTCCTCCACAGCAAAGGCATACCTTACGATGAGCTGTACAGCAAACTTTACTGGTCGATCCGCAATGAGGGTTTCCGGGGCGCCGCAGCGGCCATGCTCGGGCAGATCGATTTTGCGCTGCACGACATTGCCGCCCGGCGTGCGGGCAAATCTTTACACAGGTATCTCGGCGCTGAAAGGGATTTTGTGAATGTATACGGCAGCGGCGGCGGCACAAATTATACCTATGCCCAGCTGGAAAGTGAAGTGGCCTATTTCCTCCACAGGGGAGTGAAATGTTATAAAATGAAGATCGGAAAGGACTTTGGCGGCAGGCCGGAAGAAGATGCGTTACGGGTGAAGTTTGTGCGCAGCCTGCTCGGGCCGGATGTGCAGCTGGCGGTTGATGTGAACCAGGTATGGGACAGCGGGCAGGCCTTGCGTTTCCTGGAGCTCACGGCAGACCAGGATATCGCATGGATAGAGGAACCGGTGCATTCCGTGGGCATGGAAGAGATCCACCGGGTATGCGCCGCTTCGAAGGTAAAAGTGGCATTCGGGGAATCCGAGCGCACGTCGCGGATGTTCCCTACCTTGCTGCGGCTTGGCGTCAGGCATTTGCAGCCGGTACCCACGCAGATCGGGGGAGTGCGCGAATGGGCCGAAGTGCGCGACCTGGCGCAGGCCGCCGGGGCGGATTTTTCTTCAGGCGGGTATTCGTTGTACACCTCCGGGCTGATGGCCACGGCAGCAGATAACTGCCGGGTTGAATATCTTTACTCGATCATGTCCGGCCTGGAACGGTATTTTAAGGTGAAGCCGGAATGGAGCCAGGGCGGCTGGATATTACCGGATATCGAAGGGGCGCCGGTGCGGGTGGACTGGGAATACTGCAAACGCGCAGGCAAGGTTACGCGTTCCGTGGAGTGGGATGCCGCCAGCGTGGCGGCTTACCGCCCGAACGTTATTTTATAATCACCAAACCTCCTATACTTGAACATTACGCTGGATGCTTCCGACTATGCCGTGCTGCTGCTCTACGTTGCGGCCCTCCTGGCTACAGGTTTTTATCTGAACAGCCGCAACAAAGCCGCCGGCCGCGACATTTTCCTGGGCGGGCGGTCGCTTTCCTGGTGGCAGATCGGCTTTTCCCTTTTCAGCGCCAACGCAGGGCCTTCCATGCTGGTGGGTTTCGCCAGCATCGGGTTCACGCAGGGCATTGTAGGCAGCAATTTTGAATGGATGGCATGGGGCTGCATTTTCCTGATGTCCATGTTTTTCCTGCCGCATTACATCTCCACGAAAGTGTATACCATGCCGCAATTCCTGCTGGCCAG
The DNA here is from genome assembly GCA_965653435.1 of uncultured Chitinophaga sp. GTDB lineage: Bacteria > Bacteroidota > Bacteroidia > Chitinophagales > Chitinophagaceae > Chitinophaga. The sequence continues at coordinate 9,522 of CBFHAF010000050.1, read as the reverse complement.
GTTCGGCAGGCCTTCTTATAATTTCCTCGTCATCTACAGCCTGATCTCTATCCTCGTGGTATGGCTGGGCTGCGCGTTGTATGCCGGCGGATTGATCATTTCACAGATATTCGAAATACCGCTCATGCGCGCCGTAGTGGTAGTGGCCGTTATTGCCGCGAGTTTTACCGCCGTGGGCGGTTTGAAGGCGGTGGTGCGGACGGGCATCTTTCAATCGGCCATCATCATACTGTCTTCCATCATCCTGGTTTACCTCGCGCTGAAAAAAGCGGGAGGCGTGCAGCAGCTGATCGATGCTGCGCCGGAGAAGTACTGGCAGCTGTTCCGCCCCGCGTCCGACCCGGAGTATTCCTGGCTGGCGATGGTGCTGGGATACCCGGTGGTAGGGATCTATTACTGGTGCACGGACCAGACGATCGTGCAGAAAGTGCTGGCGGGTAAGGACATGAAAGAAGGGCAGTACGGCGCGATATTTATATCGGTATTGAAGATCTTAATGCCCTTCATTTTTATTTTTCCGGGCATCATTTGTTTCGTGTTGTATAAAGATATCGCGCAGCCCGATAACGCTTATATCACGCTGGTGAGCCAGGTGATGCCGCATGGTTTCCTGGGGCTGTGCATCGCCGCGCTGATCGCGGCTTTGATCGATACGGTGTCTTCAGGGCTCAACTCCTTCAGCACGGTGCTCACGCTCGACGTGCTGGCGCGTTTGCGGGAGATGGACGATGCCGCAAAGCGGAGGGCCGGGCAATGGTCTACCGTGCTGGCCGCCGTGCTGGCGGTAGGAGTGGCATATTTGTTTTCGCACTCGGGGAAAGGTTTTTTTGAGCTTAGCCAGGGCATGGTGTCGATCCTGGCGCCCCCCTTGTCTGTAGTGTTCGTGGGAGGGATCTCCTGGAAACGGGTGAACCGCGCCGCGGCGGAAACGGTGCTGTACGGCGGCGGGCTCGTATGCCTGGCGGTAGGCGCATGCCATGTGCTGAATTTTCCGTCCAGGGAATATTGGCCGCATTTTATGCTGCTGTCTTTTTACCTGTTCGTAGCCATGGCCGCAGTCCTGATTCTGGTAACGTTGCTGACGAAACCTCCGGCAGTGCATGCTTTGCCCTCGCTGGCCGAATCCTGGCGCCGGGGAGGGCGTACCAGCCCCCTGGTATGGACGCTGTGGGGAGTGCTGGCGGTGATAATGTGCGCCATTTATATTTATTTTGCCTGATCCCAAACCAGAATTTATGAACCGGTCTTTGTTTCTGATATGTATGCTTGCCGCTTTGATGTTCTCTGCATGTAAACGGCAGGAACGCCTGACCGAAAAGGTCTTCGTGGTGAATATCAAACCCGGCGATGATACGCTTCGCCAGTACCTGCAATATCACAGCGCCGTCTGGCCGGAAGTGGAAGCAGGTTTCCGGAAAGCGGGCTACCGCGAAATCCGCATGTTCCGCAGCCATCATACGCTGGTGATGATGATTACGGTGCCGGAAGGGGCCGACCTTAGCGAGATGGGTAAAACGGCGGAATCGTATGACCCGCGCTGCGCGGAATGGAACCGCCTGATGGCAGGCTACCAGGAAGGCGTTGCCGGCGCCGCTGCAGGGCAAACGTGGACGGAAGCGGCCCCGTTCTATACCTTCAGGAACAAATAGCGGGAGCTACCTGCTTTCGGGCGTTTCATACTGTCGCATAAAATCCCGGGGCGAAAGCCCCTTCACTTCTTTGAAGTGTTTATTGAAATTGGAAATATTGTTATACCCGCTCATGTAACAGGCCTCTGTTACATTATACTTTTTTTCAAGCAGCAGCTTCGCGGCATTGCCTATCCGCACTTCCTTCACGAAATCGATGAGCGTACGGTTGGTGCGCGCTTTAAAAAACCTGCAGAACGCCGCGGGCGACATCGGCAGGATATCCGCCACGGCTTTCAGCGATATCTCTTCCCTGAAATTCTGGAAAATATAATCAAATACTTTATTGATCTTCTGCGCTTCAACGGAGGTGCTCACCGAGTTATAATAGGGCGATGAAAGCACACGGGCCTGGTCTGCATTGGCCAGCATATCCAGCAGGTTGAGCATAAGCGCAATGCGCGCCATGCCGGTGGAAAAAAGCATCTGCTGCATGAGCAGCTTCGCGTTCCGGATGGAATAACCTGAAAACGAAACGCCCTTCGCCGCCCGGTCGAACAGGTCGTTGATCTGCCGCGCTTCCGGTTTCTCCAGGAACTGCCGGCCCAGGAAATCGGGGAAAAAATGTATGATGGTGGCCTGCGGCGGGATCATGGGATCGATCGTGGTGTAATACTGCCAGCAATGCGGCAGGTAGCTGCCCAGCAGCACCAGCTCGGTACCTTCAAAGTCTTCGATATGATCCCCGATGAAACGTTTTCCGCTGCAGTTCTCCAGCAAAGCGATCTCGAAATTAATATGCGACCTCAGCGTGGCGTATCTCTTTATCTCCAGTATTTCGGAACGGATGGTGAACGACTGGTCAGGCGGGAAAGTAAAATTCTCATATATGTATTGCATATGAAGCTATCTCGTTGATACGATCCTGGAATGTTTCACTGTCTAAAGGTGGAATGTTGAACATCCAAATATACTGAATTGCATACTGATATGCATAGCCGGGTTCAGAAGCGGGAAATCGGCGGCCCTGCAAAAAAAGCATAGTTAAAAGTCAAATTTAGGGTGGTTAAAGGAATTGTATTATCGGATTTTTACATCATCGCTTTTACATGGGACTCGCTGCTACGAAGGAGAGCTGTTGATCATTTTTCCACCTATACAATTCCAATTATGAATCAATCAAAATTTATGCGCTGGATACTGGGCGTATTGTGCCTGGTCTTGTATTCCACGGGTATGTATGCGCAAGAAAGAATTCAGCTGAAAGGCGTCGTGACCGATTCAACTGGTCAGCCGTTGCCAGGGGCGTCCGTCAGCCAGGTCGGCGGAGAAAAAAAGAACACCGCCGCTGATGCGGAAGGCCGGTTCGAGCTGAGCGTTTCGCTCAACACAAGGCTCCGTATTTCCATGACTGGCTATGAAGCGGTCACCACCGCGGTAACCGGCCCTTCGATGAGGATTGTGCTCAGGCAATCGTCCACTTCATTGAAGGATTTTGTTGTAACAGGCTATGGTTCCCAGCGCAGGGACCTTGTAACGGGATCGGTGGCCAACATGAAAATGGATGAGGACCGCCGCAATTTTCCTACCACTTCGGTAGGCAACCTGCTGGCGGGGCAAATGCCTGGCGTGTCCATTTCCACGCCCTCGGGCATACCCGGTTCCTCGCCGTCCGTCCGCATCCGCACGGGCACTTCTTTCAACAGCCAGAACGCGCTGTATGTGATTGACGGGATGATCGCCTCGGCGGACGATTTTAACATGATTTCCCCGAACGACATAGATAATATTTCGGTATTAAAGGACGCCGCCGCTGCATCCGTATACGGCGCCCGTGCCGCCGGGGGTGTTATCGTGATCACCACCCGCCGGGGTGCATCCGGCAGGGCCCGCATCAGCTATTCCTTTAATACGGGCTTTTCCCGGCGCGGGAAGAACGCTGAACGCACCAACGCGATCGAAACGGGTGAAATTTATAACCGCCTCAACCCTGGCTCAAGCTCCGAATGGACGCAGTCTGATTTCGACTACTTCCGGAAGATCAATAACGGATGGGGATACGACCAGCTGAATGAAGTGTATAACGATCCCAGTGTTTCCGCGCACAACCTGAGCGCCAGCGGCGGCAGCGAAAAGATCAAATATTTCATATCCGGCGCTTATATTAAGGAAGATGCGGTGATGAAGAACCTGACCTTCGACCGTTATAACTTCAGGGCCAACCTCACGGCCGATATTACCGACCGCTTGCAGGCCTTTGCAGGCGTGTCGCTGGGGAACAGCCTGACATACGGCCCTCCGAGCTCGGCAGTGGCCGGTGGCCCCAATGATCTTTACCGGAAGCAGCTCCTCTGGCAGCCGGAACAGCCCGTCTGGACCGATGGCGGCAATCCCATCGACTATGGCTGGATCGCCAATGTAGGCGCGGAAGCCCGTGGCGATGGCGGCTATAACAAACGGAATTTCCTCATCCCGAACATCAACCTCCGGCTGCAATACAGGATACCTGGCATTCCCGGCCTCACGGCATCGGGCCAGTTCTTCAAAAGCTACATGTACTCTCGTTCGAAGGCCTTCCAGAAACAGTACGTCATGTGGGTGATGAAAACCACGGGCATCCGCCAGATCAGCACCAACGATGCGGACCGCGTGGCGATCAAAAAATCGTCGCAGATCGGGAAAAATTTCCTGCAGGAGGACTATTCCTGGATGTCCAACTATACGCTGAACTTTCAATTGAACTACGATACCACTTTCAACAAAGTTCACCACGTGCGGGCAATGATGCTGTTCGAAAAGTCGCACTGGGAAGCAGGCGGCGTCAGCACAGGCCGAGACAATTTCCCTGTATATCTTACTGACCAGTGGTGGGCTACGAGCGGCGACAGGCTGGATTCCTACAATGGCGGCCTCACGGAACAGGCCAACGGCCGCCGGTCATGGGTAGGCCAGCTGGGTTATGATTACGACGGCCGGTATATTGCCGCTTTCAGTTACCGGTACGACGGGTCTATGCAGTTCGCTTACGATAAACGCTGGGGCTTCTTTCCCTCCGCATCCGCCGGCTGGATCATCTCCCGCGAGAAATTCTTCAGCGGCGTGAAAGCCATCCAGTTCCTGAAACTGCGCGGATCCGTGGGCCTCACAGGCAACGACGCGGTAGGCGGATGGCAATGGCAGCAGTCATACCAGAACGGCAGCACGGCTTATTTCGGTAACGACGGCAAATCCAACGTCGGCATTACCTATGGCCCCATCGTGAACCCCAACCTTACCTGGGAAAAGACACTGAGCTATAACGCAGCCCTGGAAGCGAACTTCCTCGACCATTACAACGCTACGGTGGAGGTATATAAAATGAGGACGTACGATATCCTCGGGCAGCGCCTGGCATCGGTGCCGCCTACTTTCAGCCGCACGCTTCCGAGCGCGAACTATGGGGAAATGGAAGCGAAAGGGATAGAGGTTACGCTCGGAATGAACCGCGAGGCGGGCAGCTTTAAATATTATGTGAATGCAAATGCCGGGTATGGTGTGGCCAAATACAATATCCGCGACGAGAACATCACCTACCCCTGGCAAAAGACCGTGGGCTTCAACGCAAGCAGGATCGTGTCCAGGGTGGCGACGGGCATGCTCCGGACGCAGGCGGACGTGGATGCATTCCTCTCCAAAAATCCCGGCTACAAATATTATGGGATATCGCCGCAACCGGGCCAGCTGACGTATAAAGACATCAGCGGGCCGAATAACCAGCCTGACGGGCTGATCGACGACTGGGACCAGGAAGTGCTGAAACCGAACAACAATCCCGTTACCGTTGGCCTCAACCTGGGCGGCGAATGGAAAGGCATTTCGATCCAGGCTTCCTTCAGCGGCAACTTCCGCCAATACCGGATGGTGAACAGCCTGGTAGACGGGAACGTGGAATGGAACCGTATGTGGCGGGAATGGTACACGAACGGCTGGACGCCCGAAAATACCGGTGCGGAACTGCCCAGGCGCTATTCCGCGAACGACGGCGCCAGAAGGGTGACCAACGACGCAAGCTCGTTCTGGATGAAAGATGCAAGCTTTTTGCGGCTGCGGTTCCTTGCAGCCTCGTACAGCCTTCCTTATTCCATTACCAGCAAAGCGGGCATCGGCGGGCTGAAGTTCTACTTCAACGGCAGCAACCTTTTTGTTGCCAGTAAATTCGGAAAGGAATATTTCGACCCGGAAATGTCCGACGGTTTCACGTATCCCATCATGAAAGCATTCAACTTCGGCGCCATCCTTTCGCTGTAATCACTTAATTCCGTCAATTATGAAATTCAACAACAGACTCTTTATAATGCTCGTCGCCGGCGCCGCGGCTCTGTGCGGCAGCCAGTCCTGTAAAAAGGGGCTTGATTATGAAAACAGGAATAATCTCAACCCGGAGATCGTCTGGAAAGATTCGGCGATGATCAAGGCGTTCCTCAGCGACATCTACGGGCGCATGATGCCTTCCTGGCCGTTTAACGGCAACAGTTCCGACGAAGGCATCAGCAACGTCCGCAGCATGCCGGATTACAACCGGGGCATCGTTTCCGTATCAGCCACTACATCGTCGTTGAGTTATACGCAGATAGACAGGATCAACTTCTTCCTCGACGAATTGCAGCAAACGCCGGCCGACATCCTCTCTACGCCCACCAACCAGCAATACCAGGGCGAAGCAAAGTTCTGGCGCGCCTGGGCGTATTTCGGGATGGTGAACAACCTGGGAGGCGTTCCCCTCATCCTGCACACCCAGAATGCGGATAACGTGGACGCCCTGTTCGTGCCCAGGAACAAAACCTCGGAATGTATAACGCAGATAATAAAAGACCTTGATAGCGCCATCATGCTGCTGCCTGGCGTATATCCCAATTCCGGACTGGACTATGGCCGCATTACGCGCATCGCGGCAATGGCTTTCAAAGGGAAAGTACTGATGACTTACGCCAGCCCGCTTTTTAATCCCGGCAACGACCCGGCAAGGTGGCAAACAGCGTATGCGGCAAACAAAGCAGCTATGGAAGAAGCGCTTGCCAGCGGGCATGCGCTCCACCCGGCCTTTAACAAGATCTGGGTGCAGGAACGGAACAAGGAGATCATCATGGTCAACCAGTTCCAATACCCTAACCATTCCAACAACTTCAACGGCATCCGGCCGGAGCCGCTGACAAAAGACGCGTCCAACAATAACCAGCCCATCCTGTCGCTGCTGCTGGCATTCCCGAAACGCGACGGCTCGCCGATGCAGTTCGATAAAGGCCAGCTGAACGATCCCGCGTATAACCAGCAGTTCCTTACCGACTTTTACACGAACCGCGACGACCGCTTCTATGCCACCGTGTTCTGCGGAGGCACGCCGTACCCGGCCCCGGACGAAGTGGCGCCCATTTACGTAAAAGGCAACAGCTTCTGGAACGTATGGAAATATGACGCCGGTGGGAATAAGTACGTCAACATCCTGAACGTGATACATCCCGCTATGCCGGGGAACCCCAGCATTACAGGGTTCTTCCAGCGCAAAGGGTTGGACACTACCGTGACGGCCGGCCTTGGCGGCCAGGCACAGACGGACTGGCCGGAGATCCGCTTCGCGGAAGTGATCATGAATTTCGCCGAATGCGCCAATGAAACCGGGCGGCCCGCCGAAGCGCTGCAGGTGCTGAAAGATATCCGCAAGCGGGCAGGCATCCTTCCCGGGGCCGGAGACACCTACGGCATTACCGCCGTTACCCAGCATGAGATCAGGGAAGCGCTTATCAGGGAACGTTTCGCTGAATTCGCTTATGAAAATAAACGTTTTAACGACCTCCGCCGCTGGAAGAGATACGACATCCTTAACAGCCAGGTTACCCGCCAGGGCCTGTATATAACGTTGAACGACGGGCAGATGGTAACGCCGGCGGATAACATCATGACTGCATCCGTACGTGCGAAATTCTCCGCACGGCACATCAGCAATCTCGATAACGACCCGGATTTTAAGTTCAACCTCGACCTGGGCCATTGGTTCTACGCGCTGCCGGAAAACCAGCTGTCGCAATCGAAGGGCGTGCTCAAACAAAACAAAGAATGGGGCGGGCCATTTGATCCGCTGCAGTAAATATCTTTTAAGCCGGAGATATGTTTGGAATCTTTTGACTGAAAGCGCTGGCGGTGTATACTGCCGGCGCTTTAGCAGGTAAAAACAGTAAAATATTATCAACGTCATAAACGGTCAGGTTAATGAAAAAGAGAACCATCGTGAGAATTGCTTGTGTGTAGGCTGATAGCGGGATGCGCTGGTAGCAGGCGCATAGCAAGCTGAAATCCCGCTTTCCTGCGCCCGCCGGATGGCGGGCCGCAGGTCGGCCTTTGCCAGGATGATGGAAATATAAAATTAACCACCGGAGGTTATATGCCTGGCCAAAAGTATCCGTAACTTCCGTAGTACGACCGTCGTGGAGATTACGGCTGACGGTGCCAACCGCCTCCAACCTTCGCCTGTTAAATGCATTTTGAAATAAACGACAGGATTGGATTCATGAAAAAGATCTTTCTGATTACCGCATTTTCTCTGGCAGCAGCCGGCGTTTCCGCACAGGAGCGTTTCTCTGTTCACTACAATATGGGCCGCGCCGGGGCAGTTACCTATGCAACCGCTCCCGATTCACTTTGGCCGGCAGCAGGGCAGGGCCCCGTTCTCAAACGGAAAGGCCAGCCTCTTTTTTTTGCGGATGCTCCCGCCGATAAAAAGCTGGCGGGTGAAGGCGCTGTGCTTTTCAAAGAAAACGCGGGTTACGCCACGCCTGGCAACACCAGTATGGCGCAGACTGATTTTGTGCTCGAGATATGGCTCCAGGCAAATGCACGGCAAGGTGCATCGGACCGCTTGCCCCGCAGAACCTCGGTGCTGGCGTTGGGCGGCAGGAATGCAGGGTATGCCGTTTACCGCGAGCAGGACCAGTGGACCATCCATGCAAATGGCACTCCTGCCGGAATGCCCATCGGTGAAGTAGTCCCGGGGGAATGGGTGCACCTCGCCATCGTGGTGCTGAAAAATAAAGTGACGGTTTACCTGAACGGGAAAAAAACCGCGGCGGAATTATCCGCTCCGCCGATGGCGGCGGATACGCTGTTCCTCGGCGCCGTTGCGCGGACAGAGGCTTTCAGCGGCCTCATCTATGAAACACGTATTACACCGCTGGCCGGCGGCAGGTTCAACCCGGCTAAAGACCTGCATTTTAACCAGCAGGCCATTGCACGCAACAAACAGCTGGCTGAAAACCGCCAGAGGGCGATCGTATCGGCGCTGGTGAACAACAGGCAGATCGGCAGGATGAATGAGCCCGCAGATACGGGGATGGCGCAGGACTGGCTGATAACCCGCGTTAATAAAGCATCGGAGGTATCTTTTAAGCCTTCGGCGGATGGCCTTAGCGGAAAGCTGCAGCTGTCTAACGGGCTTATCAGCCGCCGGTTTTACATCGGGGACAACCTGGCCGGCATCAGCTTCAAAAACCTTTCCAGCGGTGCGGAATATCTCCGCGCCGTTAAGCCGGAAGCCAGGATCAAATTCGACAACACCTGGTACGATATCGGCGGGCTGTCTGGCCAGCCTGAAAAGTCCTACCTGCTCGAAACATGGCTTGGCGATATGGTGGCCGACCCGGCAGCTTTCCGGTTTTCCGGGCTGGAAGTCCGTGGAACGCAGGCGCGTTATCCCTGGCAGCAGAAGTATAACGCCATGCATGCGGACTGGCCGCCCAAAGGCCTGCAGGTGGTCATGCATTATGAAGCTCCCGCGGGCAGGCCGGAATGGAAAAATGCGCTGAAAGTATCGGTGCATTATGAGATCTATGACGGTATCCCCGTGCTCGCCAAATGGATCACGATC
>CBFHAF010000049.1:0-12126 GCA_965653435.1 uncultured Chitinophaga sp. | reverse complement strand
GGAATTTATCGGTAAAGAGCCTCAAAACGTATATGGCACCATCCACTACGCCAAAGGCGAAGGCCATGCTTCCAGCGGCAGCAAGATCGCAAGCGAAGAGCTGCACAAGGGTTACCACGTTTACGCCATTGAATGGGACGAAGAAAAGATCGATATTTATTTCGACAGCACGCGTTACCACCGTTTCATGCTGGATGTTGCGGACAATGCGAACGGGAATCCTTTCCGCAAGCCTTTTTACCTGCTGCTGAACCTCGCCATGGGCGCCAACTGGCCCGGCCCGGTAGATGACAGCGTGCTGCCGCAGGAATTTTTAGTGGATTATGTACGGGTATACGAAGCCGCAAAATAAGTGATCATTTCAGGTACCACATCAGCGTTCCCGGCTTATCTTCGCCGAAATGCAGCAGGGCTTCCTGGTATTGTTCTTCGTTATAAGCCCGCTCCGTATCCGGGTAGATAAACCGCTTCGGGATTGCCGGCGAAACGGCCAGCGGCCCTGTCACAAACTGCGGGAAACCTGTGCGCCGGTGATCGAACCAGCCTTCAGGGCCTTTCAGGAACATCGCGATCCATTTTTGTATGATGAGCTGCTCCAGCGTTCCATCGTATTCCACGCCGGGCTGGCTGTAATAATCCATAATATCCGCCTCGCCTTCCACATCATAATACTGCATGCTGGAACGTATCGCTTCGTAATAGAGGCTTTCCGCCGTTTTCCCCTGCACGGTTACCTTCCCTCTCTGTACGCATTCTGCAAGAATAAAACACAGTTCGGCATAGGTCATCAGCGAAGCCCTCAGCAGCGGGTGGCTGTTGCTGTTGAACATGGCTGAGAGCCGCGAGATATGAGGCGATCCGCCGTTGTAGTCATATGGTGCGGGAATGGCGTTGGGCACGCCTACGTATGCCTGGCCGGGTATTCTTCCGCCGTTGGGATCGTCTACCGGCGCGATCCATACTTCCAGCCTCGGATCGTTGCGCTCTGCCAGCGCATCTACGATCTCTTTAGCCGGCTTGCGTTTGTCGAACTCCGCGAAAGCATTGGCGAGCGGGCCGCCCGGCCAGCTGTTGATGCCGATATCGCCGAGGTACCCGATCTCCGCATTGTCTTCGTTGCTTTCAAAAATGGGGGATTGAACGTTATCGTCCAGTATTTCCTGCATCTCGGCAAACGCCTGCGCATAGTGCTTCGAAATACGCAGCAGCATGCGGAGGCGGAGCGAATTGGCCAGCTTCCGCCATTTCAGGAGAGCCCCTCCGTACATGGCGTCGGCGGAAGCATCCACCATTGCATCCGTGCCCGCGCTGAAGTCCGCAAGCTCTTCGTTGGCTTCCCTGAGCGTATTCAGCAAAGCCGGGTAGATATTCTGCTGCCGGTCATACTTCGGGTGCACGATGCCTTCGTTGCGGGAAAGCAGCGCTTCGCTGTAAGGAATATCCCCGTACAGGTCTGTAATGTAAGCGAAGATGAAAGCTTCCAGCACTTTGCCTACCGCCACATATTGCTGCTGGTTCATATCAACCGCGATCTCCATCATCTCGCGGTTGGCGGAAAGGCGGGCGTAATAATTGTCCCAGCTCCGCGGCCCCCAGTCGAACTTATCGTTATCCTCATTGCGCACAAGGGTGATGTAGCGGCCGGCGGATGCAGGTTCTTCCCAGTACGCCTCTTTCTGGTAATCGTAAGCGGTATTGATCAGCACGCTGCTCAGCAGGAATTCGGGACTGACCGTTTCCGAGGCGTTCGGGTTGGCGTTGATCTCTTCCAGTCCTTTATCGCAGGCTGAAAGGGCCATCCCGAGCGGGAGCATGATATATTTTATGGGTATGCGCAGCATTACCGTAAAAAATTTGCGTTTAAAAATTAAAACCGAGGCTTGCGCCGAACGAACGGGTGTATGGCAACGACCAGCTGCCCACGCCCGGCGAAAAGCTACCGTTCGCAATGGTCACGGCTGTTTCCGGATCATAGCCCTGGTCCGCGGCCGTCCAGGTAAGGAGGTTGCGGGCAATGAGGGATACGCTCAGGTTGCGGACGGGCAGTTTACCCAATATTTTTTCCGTAAAGCTGTAAGTCAGCGAAGCCTCCCGCAGCTTTACATACGTGGCGTCGAAAGTGGACCGGCCGTTGAACGACCAGTAATATTCGCCGTAATAATTTTCCGGGTCGGTGATATTGGTGTTCAGCACATAGTTCCCGGGCGTTTGTTCGATGTACCCGTACAGGATCATGCCGTCTGTACGTCGGTTGCCCGAGGCATCCGTCCAGGAAAGGCCGCCTGTGGCGGGATCGCGGCCGGACAATGTGGTAGTGGTGCGGCCGTCGCTGAGCAGGTTTTTCGCCACGTAAGAAAAGAACTCTCCGCCTTGCCGCCAGTCCAGCAGCAGGCTGAGCGAGAAATTCCTGCAGCTGAAGCTATTCATGAAACCCAGCATGAAGTCCGGGTTGTAGTTCCCGATCTTTACATAATTATTGATCTGCTGATAGCTGCCATCGTCATTCAGCAAGGGCTGGCCTTTGTATTTGCCTTCCGGCACCGTGGCCCAGCCAAGGGCGTAAAAATCGCCCATTTCCGTTCCTTCCCTCACTTCGTAGCGCACACCTTCCGCACCGCCCAGCAGGAAGCTGCTAAGGCCTTCTGTGAGCTTCATCACCCTGTTGCGGTTGCGCGTGAAGTTCGCCTGGAGGTTCCAGCGGAAAGTGCCGGCCAGCGGCGTTGCGTTCATGGTGATCTCGACCCCGCGGTTCCGTATGCTGCCCGCGTTGATGAGCTTATGGCCGTAACCGGAAGCCATCGTGGTGGGAATGTTGAGTATCTGGTTGCGGTTGACGGTGTTGTACCAGGTAAGGTCCAGGCCTAGCCTGCCGTTGAAGAAACGCACATCAGCGCCCAGCTCATACGATGTGGCAATGAGCGGTTTCAGGCTGCTGTTCTTCAGCACATCGTCCAGGTAAGCGCGTTTTACATTCCCCCAATCCTGCCCGAAGGTGTAGGTATTGTACAGCTCGTACGGACCGGTATCGCCGCCTACCTGCGCCCAGCCGGCCCGCAGCTTGGCGAAGGACAAACCGCCGGAAGGGATGTTCAGCATATCCGACAGCACCAGGCTCATGGAAACGGAGGGATAGAAATAGGAATTATTTGCCGCGGGCAAAGCGCTGCTCCAGTCGTTGCGCGCCGTGAGGTCCAGGAAGGCGTAGTTGCGGAAAGCCAGCTGGCCCATGCCGTAAAGACTGTTGATGCGCTTCCGGAAGCGGAAGGTATTGTTATAAACCGTTCCCGCGCGGGCGTTGCCGATGTTGTAAACACCGGGCGTAACAAGGCTTTCAGCGCTTTGCAGCGTACTGCGGCCCTGCTGGTCCATGCGGTTGCCTCCGCCTGAAACGGAGATAAAAAACGCCGGTGAGAGGTTCTTTTTATAGGTCAGCAGGAAGTCTGTATTCTGTTCCCTGAAATATTCCGTTTCCAGCGCATACGCGCCCATAGGATTGCGGATGGAGCTGAAAGGCCGTTTGTTCTCCCGCGATTCGTTGAACATGTCCATGGCGGTGCGGCCCATCAGGCTGAGGTCTTCCGTGAGCTGCAGGCTCAGCTCCACATTGCCGGTGAGGCGGTTGCGGTCGTAGCTGTTGGTGAACTCATGTGCAACGAAATACGGATTGTCCATTGCGCCGGGCACATGCGAAAACTGCTGCACACCTTCGCGGCCGGGCATCCAGTAATCACTGAGCAACCTGGTATCCACGTTGGGCGTGGTGGTATAGACGATACTGCCTACGCCGCCTCGGTTGTAGGCCGGGCGGTTGTTGCTGTAGTTTTTCGTATAGCCGATATTGGAAGATACTTTTACTTTGGGGTGCAGCTGGTACCCGGCGGCAAGGTTCAGCGTATTCCTGTCCAGGCCGGTATTCGGCACCATGCCTTTGTTGGAAAGGTTGGTGTAGGAAAGGCGGAAACTACCGTCCTGGTTGCTTCCCGCCACGGCAATGTTATTGGTGAGGGTATGGCCGGTGTTGAAAAAATCTTTGTGGCGGTCGGGATAAGATATCCAGTCCGTCGGCACAAGGTCCCCGGAGGCACTAACGGGGCTGTTCCACTGCACGTGCCGGGTACCGGCGTCCATCCTCGGCCCCCAGGATGCTTCGGAAACGGTTTCTTCCGTACCGGCCCTGTCGCCCGCGCCGAACTGGTTTTGGAAATGCGGGAACAGCCAGGGCTGGTCGAACATCAGGCTGGAATTAACCGAAACGCCCATACCCTTCTTTGGGCCGGAGCCGGACCTGGTAGTGATGAGGATCACGCCGTTGATGGCGCGGCTGCCGTATAATGCCGAAGCACTGGCGCCTTTCAGCACGGTGATGCCGGCAACATCGTCCGGGTTGATATCGGAAATGGTGCTGCCGTAATCCACCGCCGATTCCCCGACAGGCTGCACAGGCATACGGATGGCGGAAGCGAGAGGTACGCCGTCTACCACGTACAAAGGCTGGTTATATCCCTGGAAACTGCCCTGCCCGCGGATCGTTACCAGCGAGGTGGCGCCGGGGTCAGGGCTGGAGCTGCGCACATTTACGCCGGCCACTTTGCCGGAGAGCGAATTGATGATGTTCATTTCCTTCACGGTGCTCACGTCTTCCCCGCGGAGCGTGGCGATGGAATAGCCCAGCGCTTTTTCCTGCCGTTTGATGCCCAGGGCCGTGACCACCACGCTGCTGAGCTGGCGCACGTCCTGCTCCAGCTGCACCAGCAACACGTTGCCGGCGGGCATTTCTTTAGGCTGGAAACCGATGGAGCGGAATACGAGGATGGATGAACGGGCGGTGACTACAATGGAAAAGCGGCCGTTGATATCGGTAACGGTGCTGTTGGATGTGCCTTTTTCAGTGACGCTTACGCCGGGAACGGCTTCATGCCGTGTGTCCGTAACTGTTCCTGTAACCTCTATATTCCTCCCGTTCGTAAGATCTGCTTCCCGGGCCTGCGCTTCCACCGGCAACAGGCAAAGCAGCAGCGCCGGCAGGAATGCGAAAAGCTTGGTAAAGCTCTCATGCATAAGTATATATTTTAGACGGTTGTATTATTATATGATGCCGGACAGTCCTGATATGGTGAGTTTGGTTGTCATGATCCGGAATAGGGACCAGGTGCGAAGCTACATATTGCCGCGGTTCCCGCATAGCCTGCAGGGGAAAATAATTGGGAATTAATGAAATAAATTGAAATGCCATCGGTTGCGGCTTCTTCCAGCAGGCTTTTATTCATGCCGAAGCAACGGCTACTGATCGTTTTTTATAAAAAAAGCGGCCCCGGCTTAGCCGGAACCGCTCCTGTATGTAGTGTTAATTCAAATCCCGGGGTTTACTTCACGTAACCGGGGTTTTGCTGAAGGTTATTGTTGCCGGAAATAGCCCTTGTCGGAACGGGGAAACGGTTCCGGAAAGCTTCGGAGGGCTGATGATCCCACCAGATCTCCGTTGTGAATTTCTTGAAGCGGATGAGATCCGTTCTGCGGCGGCCTTCACCCAGGAATTCCACGCCCCACTCATCCAGCATGCGGTAATCGTCGAGGTTGGCGGCGGTTACAGGATCGGGGTCCGCGCCGGTGAAATTGCGCTTGCGCACTTCGTTGATCAGGGTCGCCGCGCCTCCGGCATCGCCGGCGCGCATTTTGCATTCGGCCAGCATATAATAGATCTCGGCCAGCCTGATGGCGGGATTGTCCGCACCCCAGCGCAGGCTGTTGTCCGCCTTATTAGGGATAGGCACTTTTACGAGGCGCACACCGGTATTCTCTTCGCCATCTGCCATACGGCTGGGCAATTCGGCAACGGTGGCGTATTTTTTCCCGGGGCCTACCTCGGAGAAACGGCCTACCTGGTCCACGAAAACAAGCGGCAGGTCTTTATATTCCTCGCCACCATTGATGGCCGCACCGGCAGGCGTGAGGTGCGGGCCTACGATGAACATGCCTTCATAACGGCCACCGCCGTTATATTTATAGGGATGTTTGCGCAGGTCTGCGTCGTTGAATTTTTCATACGGTGAGCCCAGCTTGAAAGCAGCTTTGTATAAAGCGCCGGTGGGCGTGCGGGAAGGCTGCAGGTGCCCGCCGTTGTTCGCCCCGCCGTCTACGTCAAAATACTGGCGTGTATTGTAATGATAATAATCGGCGTAGAACCAGTCGTATTGCAGTTTGTTGAATGCTGAAGGGATGGACCAGATGATCTCCTTCGACTCGTCGTTCCTGAAACCATGTACCCCGTTCCATACAGGGTCCAGGGAATAGGTACCGTACACGCCGGCAATGATGTCTTCACAAAGCTTTTGCGCATCGGCGAATTTCGGGGTACCGATGTAAGCCTCTGCGTTAAAATAGAGCCTTGCCAGCAATGCCGCGGCGGCCGCGCCGCGGAGGGCCCCTTCTTCTTTGTCCGCGGATTGTTTCTTCGGCAGCTTCGTGATCGCCTCTTTCAGCAGCTTTTCGATGTGGTTGAACGTTTCCTGGGCGGTGTTCCTGGGCAGTGAAGAACCTTCCAGCGATTCAAAAATGGGCAGCCCGCCGAAATAATCCAGGCCATAAAGATAAAATAAAGCGATCAGCGTATTGAGCTGGTTCACATGATCGTCCTTATCGGCCTGGGTGAGCGCAAACTTTGCATAGTCCAGCTTGCTGAGGTCCGACTTGGCATCCAGCGCAAGGGCCACGCCCATGAGGGTGCCGCGCCAGGTCTCCCATATCCAGTTGTCGTCCGGCGTCCAGCCGTGGTAATGATACCGTTCGTTTTCGCCGCCGTTATACCAGTGGCGGCCTTTGGTGGTTATAGCAAAATGATCCGCCGTATATTCCTGGAGCTTCCAGCGGTCCGCCCCGAGATACCAGCGGGCATGGGTGAAAGGCCGGTACAGTGCTGCCTTGATGTCCTTTTCGCTTTTGAAGAAGGTTTCCGGTGTCACCCGGTCGTAAAATGTCTGGTCCAGCTTGGTGCATCCTGCGAGGAACACAATTATCAAAGCTGTAATGATCTTTATTTTCATATAGAATGAACTTGTGGAATGAAAAATAACCGTCTTAGAAATTAACCTGTGCGCCGAGCATAAAAGTGCGGGTTTTCGGGTACACGTTCCTTTCCTCGAAACCCGGTTCCAGCCCGTTGATGTTCACCTCAGGATCCAGCCCGCTGTAGCTGGTGATCACGAAGAGGTCGCGCACGGTAGCGTACAGGCGGAGGCCTCCAAAAGGCTTTACTGTTCCGGGTTTAAAGGTATAACCAACGGACAGTGCATCCAGTTTCACGAAATCTCCTTTCTCCAGCCAGTAATCGCTCAGCTCTTTTTCTTTTTTGATCTGGCTGTTTTTGCCGAAAGCGCTTTGAAGTACGTTCCGGCCTGTTTTCTGGCCGATGCCGTAATACATATCGATCATGTTGAACACATCGTAGCCCAGCCAGCTGCGGAAATACACACCCGCATCGAACTGGTTCCAGGTGATGGAATGATTCCAGCTGAGGATGAGGCGGGGGATGGCGTTGCCTACGAAATATTTGTCCTCATTGGTTTTCCGCTGGGTCGCTACGTCGAACGGCTTGCCGTTCTTGTCGTAGAGCAGCCAGCTGCCTTCAGATGAGAAACCGGCGGACTTCCAGAGGTAGAATTGGCCAATATCCTCTCCCGGATAGAGCCTTACGCCGGTACCGGGGCTTCCCGGGCCGGGGAGGCTTTTCCGGTCTATGTATGTGCTTCCGCCATTGAGCGTAATAAGCCTGCTGCGGTTGGAAGCTGCGATGAGGCCCGTGGTATAGTTGAATTTCTCCTTGCGCACCACGTCCACATTCAGCTCGATCTCGTAACCTTTATTCTCCATGCTGCCTACGTTTACCGTAGTGGTGTTGTGGATAGCGGGAGGCTGAGATACTTCCACGTTATAGATCATATCTTCCACCCTGCGTTTGTAGAGGTCGAATCGGCCGCTCACGCGGTTGTCGAGAAAAGCGAAGTCCAGCCCGATGTTGTATTCCTTTTTCACCTCCCAGCGGATGTCTTTGTTCTGGTTATGGAGCACGCCATAAGTGCGGATCCAGTCGCCATCCACCAGCCACCAGGTATCCGCGCCGTACATGCGGGTAGCCACGTTCGCGTCGAAGCCTTCGTTGCCGGTAGCGCCGTAGCCGCCGCGCAGCTTAAGGTTGCTGATCACGTTGCTGCCTTTGAGGAAAGGTTCTTCTGAGATCCTCCATGCGGCTGACAGACCGGGGAAAGTGCCCCATTGGTTGCCCGGTGCGTATTTGGAAGAACCCTCGTGGCGGAGCGAGCCGGTAAAGATGTATTTATCGCGGTAAGCGTAGTTCACACGGCCGAAGAAAGCGATCAGCTTTACGGAAGGGCTTTTCCAGGAGCCGATCCCTGCACGGCCGTCTACCAGGAAGGTACCAGTGCCCATGTCGTTGTCGCGGATACCGTCTACAGGGAAGTTGGAGTTGTTCGCATTGAAGCCCTGGCCGTTGAAGTCCTGGTAGGTATAACCGCCCACTGCGTTGATGCTGTGATTGCCGATCACCTTGTTATAGTTGAGCGTGAGCTCAAGCGTACGGTCGTCCCACCGGCTGTAGCTCTGCGATGCATTGCCGTCGATGTTTTCCGCGCGGGAAATACGGTGCTGGGCGGAACGGTAAAAGTTATTGTGTTCCGTATTGTTCTTGATGGCTATCATTCCCGAAGCAAAGAGGTCTTTGGTCAGGTTGAGCTTCAGCGTGGAGCTGGCCAGCAGGTACTTGTACTGCGTCTGGTTGCTGCGGAGCCTTACTTCAGCCACGGGGTTGAAATAATCGTAGCTCGCGGTGAGCACGTTCAGGCCGGTCACATCGTCCGCATTGTAGGGCGTTTCGGTGGGATTGAGCAACAGCGCCATGTTGAATATCTCGTTGTCGCTGAAATCTGCCTTTGCCTGGAGGTAGCTGATATTGGTGGAAAGTTCCGCGAAACCGCCGAGGAATTTGAAATTGGTGTTCAGCCTTCCGCTCACTTCTTTTCTCCTGGATTCGATGGCCATGCCTTTTGCGTCGCGGGCCATGAAGGTGGCGTATACCTGCGCGTTTTCCGTGCCGCCGTTTACGTTCAGCACATAACGCTGGCTGAGGGGGTTCTTATTGGTCACTTCGTCGTACCAGTCGGTACGGTGCCCGAAGTCAGTCCCCAGATCATACTGCAGGAATTCTTCCGCGGAAAGGCTTTTCGGCCTTCTGCGAACGGTTTCCATGTAAAGCTCGCTGGTGAGGGTCACATTGGTTTGCCCTGCTTTCGCTTTTTTGGTGGTGATGAGGATCACGCCGCCGGAAGCCCTGGTACCGTATATGGCGGCGGCGGACGCATCGCGCAGCACGTTGATGGATTCGATATCTTCCCGCACCACGGAGTTGATGCTTCCGCCGGGAATGCCGTCTATCACGATCAGCGGGCCCTGTGCAGCGTTGATGGAATTCACCCCGCGCAATTGTACGGATACGCCTGCGTTGGGATCAGTACCGTTTCCGGATGATATGGTAAGCCCCGGCACCTTGCCCTGTATGGCCAGCAGGGGCGATACGGCCCCTCCGATGAAGTCTTTCTGCCGCAGGTTGGTCACGGCGCTGGTGAGGTCGCGTTTGTTGAGGGAACCGTAACCTACTACCACTACTTCACCCAGTTCCTTGTCTGTACTTTCGATGAGGGTGATGTTGATGGTGGCCCGTTTGTTCACGCCTATCGTTTGCGTGGCATAGCCGATGAAGCTGAAAGAGAGGCTGCCGTCCTCATCCACCTGCACGGTGTACTCGCCATTAACGTCGCTCACGGTGCCTTTGCCCGGGCCAGACATCACGGTAACGCCCGGCAGGGGCACGCCCTTGCTGTCCGTCACTTTACCTTTAACGGTGATCACGCCGGGCGGCAGCTCGGATTTTTTGATGATCACGAGATTATTGTCCATGAGACTGTACGAGAGACCTGTGCCGGTAAGCAGCTGTTGCAGGAGATCTTTAACCGGCATGTTCTTCGCATCCAGCGTTACTTTCAGCTGTTCATCCAGCACCAGGTTGCTGAACACGAAGCGGTACGCGGAGCGTTTCTCCACTTCTTTCAGCGCGCGGGTAAGGCGGGTGCCCCGGAAGTCCACGCTCACCCTGTCCTGCGACTTGCCTTCGTAGGCCATTACCTGCAACGACGTGGTGAGCAACAATACGATTGACAGTTTCATAAGTAGAATCTTTTTAAACGCCCGGCTCCCGGGCAGTTTAATACAGGTCTTTTTCATACCTTAGTGATGCTTTATGTTAGAAATAGGGCGCGGAAATCCGTACCCGTTTTTAGCCGGGGATAGAACAGGTACCAGCTGTTATATCCCCTTTTTTATCGGGAAAAAGTTCTTTGTCTCCTTCGTATTACCGGCTGATCCTGATACTTCTGCCTTCTTTGGTAAAGGTGAAGCTGTACGAGGCTTGCAGCGCATTCAACACCTGTACGATGTTTTCTTTTTCAAAAGTGGCCGTAAATCTGTAGGTTTCGACTGTTTTATCGTCAAACTGTATCGATACATCGAACCAGCGTTCCAATTTTTCGCGGATATCACCAAATGTTTCATTTTCTATTACCAGCCTGTTTTCAGACCAGGCCGTTTCCACGTTTACCTGGCTGCGGTTGTAGCTTAGCGGCCGGATGGCGGTTTGCAGCGCGGTCACTTTCGGGTTGTCCGCCGCCGTTGCGTTTGCTGCGGGATCTGTTACCGCTTTGTGGATCACGAATTTTTCTTTCGGGCGCAGTACTTTGAAAGCGGAGACCTGGTTGGCAAGCTGTATTTCCACTTTACCGCTTAGCAGGGAAGTCTCGCTGTTTTTATCCCCCGGGTATGATTTTACATTGAACACGGTTCCCAGCACTTTCACATCATAGTCTTCCACTTTCACGATGAAAGGTTTCCCGGCATCCGGCCTGACGTCGAACAGGGCCTCCCCTTTCAGGTGCACGCGGCGGTGCTGGCCGCCAAAACCGCTGTCCAGGCGCAGTTCCGAGCCGGCGTTAAGGATCACGGTAGAACTGTCGGGCAGATGTACTGTTTTCTTTTCAGCCAGCAGCGTAATATAAACTTCAGGTTTTGCGGCGAGAACGGCTACCGGTTGCCGGGAAGGCCGGAGGAGCCAGTATCCGGCGAGCACAACGACGGCTATGGAGGCTGCAACGGCGAGGGCGCGGCGCATGGGGAAGGGTTTGCGGACGGGTACCGGCTGGGTTTCCCAGAACATAACGGAAATTCCCAGCACCATTTCCCGGGCTTCCGCCACGGTGGCTGCTTCGTCCGGATATTGGCGCAGGTAGGCTTCCCAGCGTGCAATGTCGGCTTCCTGCCGCCGGAAGCAATAGTTAACAAACGAGTCGTCTATGACCAGTTCTTCCAATTCATAACGTTCTGACATGTGCTGCCTGTTTCCTGTAAGACGGAAGGAGACCGGCGTTTTACCAACTTTTCTTGAAAATTCTTAAAAAAAGGGCAAAATCCGCCACTGTGAAGGATTTTAAAGGGCGACCAGGGGTATTATACGTCAATGCATCTTTCAAGGAAGATAATAGCCGGGCCGTACCGCCAGAAAAGCCGTGGTGGCCGGTTATGATGAATATAAGCCCCTGCACGGGCATGAGGCAGCGCGAAAGTGTGCTTTGCCCGGTGCGCGCGGCCGTTCTATAAAATCGGCAAAATAGAAAACACGGCGGCGAACCTGAGCCTGGGATCAGTGCGGGTAAGCTCTGCGCGCAGGGCTTTGATGCCTTCGTAGAGGTTATTGTACACGGTGCGGCTGTTCCAGCCGGTGCGTTCGGTGATCTGCTCGGTGGTAAGCCCTTCGTAGAATTTAAGCTGGATGACCTTCCTGCACCGCGCGGGCAGTGCATTGTAGGCATTTTTTATTTTGGCGATCAGTTCCTCGTTAGACTGTATTTCCACGATGTTCTCAAGGATGGAAGGTTCGTAGGCTTTCATATCTATGAGGCTGGCGGCTTTCTGCTGCTGCTTTTCCTTCCGGTGATTGTCCACCAGCCTGCGGCTGAATGCCCTGGAAAGGTATGCCTGGGGATGCGATACCCCGCTGTACTCCAGGTT
>CBFHAF010000048.1:0-12164 GCA_965653435.1 uncultured Chitinophaga sp. | reverse complement strand
TAAAGCAGGCAGCACAATATCATCATCATCGTCAAACGTGAGCGAAGGTATATCGAGGTCGATATCGATCTTGCGCTTGGGTTGCGGCGGTGCCTGAACTTCTTCTTCTGGTTTGGAAACTTTTGCGGCGGCTGTGGCGGGTTTTCGTCCTCTTTTTGCTGCGGGTTTGTCTTCGGTGGAGGTAGGTTCTTCAGGTGCTGGGGCTGGTGCGGATTCTTCTTTTTTCGAGACAGGCTTTCGTTTTCGTCCTTTCTTTTCGTCTCCGTTTCCTTGCTGATCCTCCGAAGCTATCACCGCTTGTTTATCGAGTATTTTATAGATTAGTGCTTGCTTGTCCAGTTTTTTTGAGTTGGGAATGTCCAGCTTTTCTGCAATATCAAGCAGTTCAGGAACGAGCATGTCGTTCAGTTGTAAGATGTCGTACATCATCTGCGTTTGTCAAATTTTAGAAAGTGTCGAAAGGTGGGTACCACTGCATACCAACATCACCAATTAACAAATAATTGTTTTAAGTCAATAATAAAGCTTTGATCGTTAAATTGATAGGGATCGATTTGAGTTAAGGACTGCTGATGAAGATGGCAAAAAAGGAACTTATCAGACAGATTGTAAGTACAAGATTAAAACAAGTTTTGCTATTCTCCAAAAAAATATTGAGACACCCTGCTTAATGTATAGCAAAAAAATGTCAAGCCTGTAACCCGCTTCTGCCAGCCATCTTCCCCTTCACCAGCGCAAATTCCCGGCCAAATATGCGTGGGTTTATCTATTTTTGCTGCTCAATAAAAAATTATCATTTATCATGAGCCAAAGAGTAAAGATCAAGCAGATTTTGCTTAGCGACAGAACAAACTATGAAGTAACGGTTAAAGGATGGGTGCGCACTTTCCGCAATAACCAGTTTATAGCTCTGAACGACGGCTCTACCAATAATAACCTCCAGGTAGTGGTAAATGAAGCGGAGATGGATCCCGCCACTTTCCGCCGTATCACCCGCGGGGCAGCCATTGCCGTTACCGGCGAGATCATCCCGTCCCTCGGGAAAGGCCAGAAAGTGGAGCTGAAAACGTCTACCCTGGAGATCCTTGGCGATTGCGACGCGGAAGTATATCCCATCCAGCCGCAGAAACAAAGCCTTGAATTCCTCCGCGAGATCGCCCACCTGCGCTTCCGCACCAATACCTTCGGGGCCGTGTTCCGCATCCGCCACTCACTGGCATTTGCCGTACACCAGTTCTTCAACAGCAAAGGTTTCGTATACCTGCACACGCCCATCGTTACCGCGTCGGACGCGGAGGGCGCCGGCGAAATGTTCCGCGTTACCACGCTGGATATGAAGAACCCGCCGCTTAACGAAAAAGGAGACATCGATTATAAGGAGGATTTCTTCGGCCGTTCCACCAACCTCACCGTATCCGGCCAGTTGGAAGGCGAGCTGGGCGCCATGGCCTTTGGCGACATCTACACTTTCGGCCCCACCTTCAGGGCTGAAAATTCCAACACCGCGCGCCACCTCGCAGAGTTCTGGATGATAGAGCCTGAAATGGCGTTCTATGAGCTGAAAGACAACATGGACCTGGCCGAGGAATTCATTAAATATGTGATCCGCTACGCGCTGGAAAATAACCGTGAAGACCTTGAATTTCTGGCTACCCGCCTCCAGGAAGAAGAAAAGCAGAAACCGCAGGCAGACCGCAGCCCGATGGGCCTGATCGAGAAGCTGGAATTTGTGCTGAACAACGAATTCGTACGCATCACCTACACCGAGGCGATCGACATCCTGAAGAACAGCAAACCCAACAAGAACAAGAAGTTCCAGTTCCCCGTAGACGAATGGGGCACAGACCTGCAAAGCGAGCACGAGCGTTACCTGGTGGAAAAACATTTCCAGAAACCGGTGATCCTGACAGATTATCCCGCGGCTATCAAGAGCTTTTACATGAAGCAGAACGATGACGGCAAAACCGTCCGCGCCATGGATATCCTGTTCCCCGGCATCGGCGAGATAGTGGGCGGCAGCCAGCGTGAAGAGAATTACGACAAGCTGGTGAAAAGAATGGAAGAGCTGCACATCCCCGTGGAAGAATTATACTGGTACCTGGATACCCGCCGCTTCGGAACCGCACCCCACGCGGGTTTCGGGCTGGGATTCGAACGCCTGGTATTGTTCGTAACCGGCATGACCAATATCCGCGACGTGATACCCTTCCCACGTACGCCGAAGAGCGCGGATTTTTAAACCGGCATTTTTACAGAACAAATCATACAAACCGTCCCGGCACAGCCGGGACGGTTTTCGTTTATAGGCACCCTGAAAGCCTTTCCTGCAGGCGGTATCAGGGCCTGTAGCGATTATGCCCGTTAAATTTTTTTAAATGCGGCTTTATGGAAACCCCCGCAGCGCGCATCTAATGGTAATTGAGCAAAACAATACAGTGTGTGTTAATTACCGGTGGCGGGTTGTCGCACCCGCCGCCGGTAAAAACCTTCACCCTTAAAACCTCATGCAACATGGCTGAAATGAACACTTCCTCCGAAAGCGGCCGCAGCAGGGGCGGCAGACGCAGCAAAAAATTGTCTACCCGCGTGGATATGACGCCCATGGTAGACCTTGGCTTCCTCCTCATCACCTTCTTTATGCTCACCACGACTATGGCCAAACCCAAAGCG
This sequence comes from uncultured Chitinophaga sp., assembly GCA_965653435.1. GTDB lineage: Bacteria > Bacteroidota > Bacteroidia > Chitinophagales > Chitinophagaceae > Chitinophaga. The sequence continues at coordinate 9,494 of CBFHAF010000048.1, read as the reverse complement.
CTGCCGCTGATCATGCCTGCAGACGGGGAGTCCACAGCCGTGCCTGAAAGCAAGTCGCTCACCCTGCTCGTAGAAAACAACAACAGTGTGGCCTGGTACGAAGGCATGATCATGCAGGAGGGGCAGCAGGTAAAGTTGAACCGCAGCAACTTTTCCGTGCAGACAGGCATCGGCAACGTGATACGGGACAAGCAGCGGCGCGTGGCCAGAGCCTACGGCAGCGCGGACGCGCTGGTAGTGATGATCAAAGTGGCGGAAGGCGGCAGCTACCGCAATATGGTGGACGCGCTGGATGAAATGAAGATCAACCGGGTGGCCCGTTACGCTGTGGTGGACATAACGGAAGAAGAGACAAAAATGCTGGCGGAATAAGCGCATGCCGAAGGTGAATTTCCCTTACCTTAGTATTCCAAAACAATACTATATGGCAACCGTTAATTCCATCCCATCTGTTGACCTGGCAGATTTCACCTCCGGAGACCCTGCGCGCAAAGCCGCATTTGTTGAACAGTTAGGCAAAGCATACGAAGAAGTGGGCTTTGTGGCCGTCAGGAATCACGGTATCCCGGCTGACCTGATCGCAGACCTGTACAGGTACGTGCAGGAATTCTTCTCACAACCTTCCGACGTAAAAAAGAAATACGAGATACCTGAGCTGGCCGGCCAGCGCGGCTATACGTCGTTCGGGAAAGAACATGCAAAGGGCTTTGACGCACCGGACCTGAAAGAATTCTTCCAGTTCGGGCAAAGCGTGGAAGACGGCGATCCCATCAAATCAGAATACCCGGATAATGTACAGGTGAAAGAGCTGCCGCAGTTCACGCCAACGTTCTTTAAAGCGTACAGGGCCTTTGAAAGGTCCGGCAGGTCTCTGTTGCAGGCCATTGCCATTTACCTGGGCCTGGACGAACATTATTTTGACGATAAGATACATAACGGTAATTCCATTCTCCGCGCCATTCATTACCCGCCCATAACACAGGAGCCGAAATCGGCGATACGGGCGGAACAGCATGAAGACATCAACCTCATCACCCTGCTGGTTGGCGCGTCCGCGGATGGTTTGCAGATACTGGACAAAAAAGGCGAATGGGTGCCAGTTACATCCTTGCCGGAACAGATCGTGGTGAACGTGGGTGATATGCTGCAAAGGCTTACCAACAACCGGTTGAAATCCACGACCCACCGCGTGGTGAACCCGCCGCGCGAAATGTGGAACACCTCCAGATATTCCATCCCCTTCTTTTTGCATCCCAAATCGAACATGGACCTTACCTGCCTGGAAGGCTGCGTGGACGCGGGGCACCCTGCGGAGTTTGCGCCGATCACGGCAGGCGCATACCTGGATGAGCGGTTAAGGGAGATCGGCTTGAAAAAATAAAAGGAAACCGGGGCTGCACCCCGGTTTTTTTATGCAGAATGAACAGGCTTCCCTTGGGAAAAGGGAAATGAATAAACTGAACGGACGCGGGATGAAGCGCAGGCCTTAATTTGCGGGCATGTTACCTACTTTTCTTACGGAGCTGTCCGTAGCAGACATGAGAATCATCACGGGCGGGAATGCGCCGGATGCCGCTACCAACCTGCCCACCCTTCCGCCTGTCAAGTTCGGCGAATCGCCGGACCTTGCAAAAGAGATGGCCGACGCGGAAGAGGAACGTAAAAAGAAGGAGCGGCCGCCGCAGTCGCAGCCTACATCCTGACGTTGGACTGTTTTTGCGTGGCCAGCAGGCTGATAGCCTCGTTGGACGATATGCCCTGCCCGTTGAAGAGACGGGAGAAATAAGCCACCATGGCTGGTGAGAGCTTGAACTCGTTATACGGGAAATTCATGAAATAGCTGTGTTGCCAGCCCACCATGTCATGGAAATTGATATAAACGGCATTATCCGCGCGGTGTTTTTTATTGGTCCTTTCACCGAGCTGCTTGCGCATGGTGAGCAAGTGCGCGCCCTTCAGCTGGAGGTCGCGGCGGTTGTAGTGTACATACACCTGCCGGGCAAATTTTATCTGCTCCACCCATTCCGAATGGTGCTTCGCAGGCACGCAGGCCGCGTTGATCACAAGGTTGTCTACGAACGGTTCCTGGTTGATGCTGCTGATGTCGTGATGCAGCATCATCTGTTCGAGGATAATATTACCCATACTGTGGTAAAAAGTAGTGAGTTTCACCCCCGTGATCCATTCTTCCTGCCGTTGTTTCGCGTCCTTTATGGCCTGCAGCAGCGAGAGGTATTGCCGGGCGGAAAGCCTGGCATTGTTGCGGGCGAATTTAAAGTTCCTGGACGGTTTATAGGTCGTGTTGATGCTGGCGTAGTCGAACATCACGACGTTCACATTATACTGGCTGCTCATCAGCTGTGCGCGCTCCACGTTGGAAGTGAATATTTTACCCATGCCTTCTGCATAGACCACGATATCCTTCTTCTGCGGCAGGTGGTCCATGGCCTCTTTCAGCGTGCCTGCCTTATAAACGTTCCATTTCCCGCCGAGCTTTTCAAGGAAAAAATATTTGAGGGAGGCAGTATCCAGGAATTCGTCTACGAAACGGAGGCTGTCCGCATGAATGTACCGGTTGGTCACAAATACCAGGCAGGTATCGCTATGAAGGAATGGTTTGAAGGTTTCCGGCTGGAGGGCGAACCGCGACCAGGACTCATTGCTATTGTAAGGATTCTGCGCCAGGGCTGTTACGACATTGACAATGAGAAGAAGGGCTATCAAAAATCGTTTCATAAACTACAATTGAGCTGTCTTTTCTTAAACGCCTAAACGAAGGCATTTGTTCTGCTCATAGGAACCGTTGCAAGATTTATGCCTGCCGGTAAGTGCTGGTTAAACACCTTCCCGGGCGCCTATGTTCCCGGTAATCAGTACCTTCGCGCAGCCCGGGATCGTTTTTTTTGTTATTTTTCCTGCCGGGCGCTGAATCGTATACCGTGTTTTTACGTCATATCTCATTCCTAAAGGCAGTTTTCATGCACAGCATTACCGCTTTCGGCGGGCCGCAGGGCCACCTGGCGATGATGATGAAGACCTTCGTGCAGCAACGCCGGGATGTGACGGAAAAAGAACTGATGGAATACAATGCGTTCTGCCAGCTGCTGCCGGGCGCCTCTTCCTCACAAACGCTTACCCTGATCGGCTATAAACGCGGGGGCATTCCCCTGGCGGTGGTCACCCTCATGATATGGATCGCGCCTGCCTGCCTGCTGATGGGCTCGCTGAGCTTCCTGCTGCAGTTTATGGACAAGCGGGCGCTGAATGTGGACATCTTCAAATATGTGCAGCCCATGGCGGTGGGGTTCCTGGCGTTCGGGGGGCTGCGGGCCTACGAGATCAGCATCCGCAACATGGCTACCCTGGCTATCATGGTAGTGGCCCTGCTGGCCGCCGTGTTCATCAAATCGCCCTGGCTGTTCCCCGCGCTTATTATCCTCGGGGGGATCATTTCCAATTTCAGCGATAAACGCATTCCGGACCTGAATGAGCCCAAAAAGAAGATCCAGTGGGGCAACCTCTGGCTTTTTGCCCTGATCTTCGTTTTAGCCGGTGTGCTGTCGGAATTGGCGCGTACCAATAACTGGATCACCCGCCGACCTTTTAACCTTTTCGAGAACTTCTACCGTTTCGGCAGCCTCGTGTTCGGCGGCGGTGATATCCTTATCGCGATGATGCTGGAGCAGTATGTGCAGCGCTCAAAGTCCATGTTCATGACGGCGGAGGAACTGCTTACCGGTGCGGGCATTATGCGGGCCATGCCGGGGCCTACTTTCGCCCTGTCCGCCTATGTGGGAGGCATGGTGATGCGCAGCCTCGGGCCGGGTTACCAGTTCCTGGGATGCCTGCTGGCGCCCATTGCGATCTTTTTACCGAGCATGCTGCTGGTATTATTTTTCTTCCCGATCTGGAACAATCTTAAAAAACATGTGATCATCTACCGCGCGCTGGAAGGCATCAATGCGGTGGTGGTGGGCATTATGTGGGCGGCTACGTTTATCCTCTTCACGTCTATAGATGGCACCTGGTACAACTGGGCGATCATGCTCGGCACGCTGGCGCTGCTGTATTTCTCGAAGCTCCCGTCTCCCTTTATCGTTATTGCCTGCCTGCTGGCTGGCTGGCTGCTTTAGCTCTGTTTCCAGATAGCGGTGAGCTCTTTTTTGCGCCGCTCCGTTACTTCAAGCATGGTCTTATTCTTCAGCCATAGGCGGTGTTCGTCCTGGTCTATTTTCTGGATCTGGGGTACCTGCACCATCTGGTGATTGTTTACCTGGAAGAACCGCATGGCGGCGAACAGTTCCGTATAATACCGGAACGGGCGCGGGCTGTGGAGGGCCGTTCCGTCTTCGAGGTAGAATACGGTCTTTTCAGTGAGGCCTTCCAGGTAGCAGATCTTCTCCACGTTCACTACGTTCTCCCCGCCTTCGCCGGCGGGCAGTACCAGCTGGCGCATTTCCCCGGCGGGCTTGCCGAAGTTGTTCAGCAGCACGTCGTACCGCTCGTGCCGGCGCGGGCGCATGATACGCGCACTCACGGCGCCCACAGCCTGCAGCAGGCTTTCCTTGTCAATGGGCTTCAGGATCAGTTCCACCTCGCTGAGGCGGATGGTATGCAGGAAACGTTTCTCGAATGCCGTCACGAAAATGGCTTCAAAAGAAGCGTCGTATGCTCCGGCCAGCACGTCAAACCCCGTGCCGTCGGGCATTTCAAGATCAAGGAATACCAGCTGGGGTTTGTGCAGGCGGATCTGCTCGATACCTTCTTTGCAATTGGCAGCGGAAGACACTGCTTCGATCTCAGGGCAATACTTGTTCAGCATCAGTGAAATTATATCCCTGCTGTTCCGTTCGTCGTCTATAATTACTGCGCGGATCATAGCATGTTTTAATTGGTGGCGCAAGGTCAGCTAAAGCTGGGGTATCAGCACCCGGATAACGGTACCGCTGTCGTTGGCCTGTTTTTTTGATTTATCGATGATCTCAATCTGGATTCCGGTGTTGTACATTTTGTTCAGCAGCTCGGCCCTGTTCAGGCTGATCTCCATGCCCTGGCTCTGGTGGTGCCCCGGCAGGGTGCGCAAAGCACGGGAGCGTTCTATGCCGATGCCGTTGTCCTCTATCACGCATTCCAGCATATCTCCCGCCAGCATGTTGAACCGGATCAGGAGCAGTCCGGAGGAATGGCCTTCGTTGTTCATTCCGTGCTTCACGGCATTCTCCACATACGGCTGCAGCAGCATGGCAGGCACTTCCAGTTCGGCGGTGGCTATGGCGGGATCTGTCATGATCTCATAGCTCATCTTCTGCTCAAAACGCATTTTCTCCAGTCCAAGATAAGTATTTAAGTAGGTTATTTCGTCCGCCAGGGTGATAAAGTTGCGGCGGGAGAAATCCATCGTTTTGCGGATGAGGTACGAGAAATCCGACAGGTACCGCTGGGCATGCTCATAATCTCTCTGCATCACGAACAGCTGGATGGAGTTGAGGCAGTTGAAAATGAAGTGGGGATTGATCTGCGCGCGGATGGCCTTCAGCTCTATTTCCGCGAGTTTTTTGCTGTATTCTATTTCCAGCTGGAGTTTTCGTTGTTCTTCCAGCTCCATTTTTTTACGGAGGATCTCGGTGGTCTGCTCTTTTACGAGCTCTTCCAGCTGCTCGTTCAGCTTGCGTTGCAGCTCTTTGTTCTTGTTGAGCTGCTTGATGAGCATTTCCTGCGTTTTGGTTTTTTCCTGGTGCACGAGCTTGTTGCGGTAGCTGAGGCCGGCGGCGAAGAAGAGGGCCTGCAGCAGTACGCCCAGCACCAGCATATTGTAAGGCCCTACCAGCTCCGGCAGCGGCGTAAAGGCTACCGGCTCGGAGTTGTTGAGGAACGCCCAGATGGTGAGCAGGTAAAGGCTGATGGAGCCGAACAGGAAAAAGCGGATCAGCGGGTGATGCCGGGTTCTGCGGGCCAGGGCTATGAAAGAGATGCCGAAGGGGATCAGGGTCAGGAAGTAGGTCCAGGTGTAGATCACGGCCGGCGCCTGGAAGTTGCCCGTGGCAATGAGCGTAATGCAGGCTGCGATGAGGGTGCCGGTGATGACGGCGCCGTACCGGTACACCCTTTCCATGATGGGATAACGCTCGCGAAGGCTGAGGAACATGTTGCCGAAGAGCATGTACATGAAGTAGAAGCAGAACAGCAGCGCCGGGATGTCCCAGTAATATTTGAACATCGGGCAGAAGTTGAAGAACGAGAGCTGGAAAGGTTTTGTTTCCAGCCGAAGGGTGAAGAACACGATCAGCCCGAGCAGGTAAGCCGCGAAGTACATGAACGAACGGTCGGGCAGCTGAACGTAATTGATGATGGTGATGCTGAGCAGCACCAGCAGCATGCCGATAAGTATCTGTATCACGAGCACTTCCCCTTTATACTGGTCCGTTTGCAGGTGGCGGAACTCCGCGTAGTGGATCGGGTCGTACAGTACGGGCAGGAAGGGGTTTTCCCGGTAAAAGCTGTTGCGGATGTGCAGGTAAAAAGTGCGGGTTTCCCCGGCGCGTACATGCAGAGGGAAAGCAAAATGATTCCAGCGCTCCACGTTGCCGCGGTCTACCATCAGCCCGGTATGCATCATGAGAACCGGCTTGCCCGCTGCATTGGCGGTATAGAAGCTCACATCGTCGTGCCAGCCGGTAAAAAGATAAAGCAGCGAATCCACTGCGCCTGAATTGCGCAGGTTGATGCGGAGCCATATGTTATTGACGTGGCGAAGGGCTTTTTTGCGGGGGTGGAACAGGGCGCTGTCCGCCCTGAAAGGAAGGCCGGCCACATCACCGGTGGTGAATTTGCCGGAGGGTGCGGCACTGGCCCAGGTATGCGAACGGATATCCTGCCCATTGACAGGATGGGAAAAATCGATGGAGAGTGTGTCCTGTGCGGCCGCTCTGGATTTGGGGATGAAGGAGCAACAAAACAACAGGCCGAAAATTACAAACCGCTTCACGTACTGGTATTAGGATGATGTATACAATTGATCGACCGCTTTTGCAAGGGCGCGGTCCTTATCTGTCACCGTATTCCCCGCGCTGTGTGTATTAAGCCAAATCTCCACTTTGTTGTACGTATTGCTCCAGGTGGGGTGATGGTCCATCTTCTCCGCAGTGAGCGCTACTTTGGTCATAAATGCAAATGCTTCACGGAAATCTGCGAATTTAAATGCGCGATAAAGATGTTGATCTGTTTCCTGCCACATATGATTGAATTTTTAGATCATAACGTGTTTAAAACAAGGCTTCAGAAGATCAGGTTGATCTTATTTTTGATGTCTTTCATATCCAGCAGGGTTACCAGCTGCACGGTTTCCACCTTCCTGCATTGCTCCGTCAGCAATTTAACGTCGGGCGCCTGGTAATAATTCCCCTTGATGAGCCAGATATAATCCACGTGTTTCAGTTCGGGTAACAGGAACTCCGCTTTACAGTGATTGTTGTAGAAATAATGGGCAGCCGATTTGGTCAGCTCCTGGTATTCGAATACTGTAAAGAAATAGGAACGCCGGTTCTTGGTGAGATTGATCTCCAGGGAATTGTTCACCCTGAGGTCAAACCCCAGCTGTTTGTTGATCTGCCAGCACACCTGGTAATCGCGGGCCTGGGAAATGATCCCTGCCAGCCAGGTATCCTCGAAAAAATCTTCCACCAATTGCTCCTGATCCAGCTTGAGTTTAAGTACGGACATATTTAAAAGTAAACGGGACCTTGTAATGATGTAAAGGTATTGAAAGTAAATAAAGCGTTACTGTTTCTTTTTGGGGAGCGGCGGGTTCCAGAACACTTTGTCGAAATGCTGCACCTGGTCGTTCTTCACTTCGATGCCTTCCGCTTCCAGCAGCTCCTGCATGAGGGTGGGCGTGGCGAAGTGGTGCTTGCCGGTGAGCAGGCCTTTGCTGTTCACCACGCGGTGCGCGGGCACGGGTTTGGCGGCGGAGCCTGCGGCATTCATGGCCCAGCCCACCATGCGGGCGGAGAGCCGGATGCCGGCCCTTTCGGCAATAGCGCCGTAGCTGGTTACGCGCCCTTTGGGGATGCGCCTTACGATGGCATACACCGTATCCAGGAAGTTAGGCTCCTTTTTGGGCTTTGCGGGCGGCAAGGAGGCGGCTTTTTTTATCTTCGGGGACGTTCTCATAATCAAAAGGACAATGCAGGCAACCATTTCCACAGCAATAACCCCGCTCACGATGATATTTTTCCGTGAGCACTACATATCCCTGCTCGTTGTAATAATAATCAATATTCTCTTCCAGCTGCTTCTTCATCCGTGTCCAGGTTTACCGCTTTCCAGTCTATCGGTTGCGCGGGCAATGCAAATTTAAGGAACCGGATGGTTCTGCCGTCGGCCAGGTGCATGCCCTCGTAATAGGTCTGTATGCGCAGCAGCGGCGAAATTTCGGCCTGGGCGTACACGTCGGGCACGTCCATGATCTTACGGCAGCCGGTTTTCGCGATCACCATGCGGGTGAAGTCGTACAGTTCGGTGGAGTCTGTTTTCAGGTTGATGGTGCCTCCCGGGGCCAGTATCTGCTGGTAAAGGGCCAGGAAACGCGGGTGCGTAAGGCGCTTTTTGGCTTTGGACTGCCGCAGGAACGGGTCAGGGAAGGTGATCCAGATGTCTTTTACCTCTCCGGGGGCGAAATAATCCGTAAGGGCCTCTATCTGGGTGCGGAGAAAGGCGACATTGGACAGTTGCTCGTCCAGGGCGGTTTTTGCGCCTTTCCAGATGCGGTTTCCCTTGAGGTCTACCCCCATAAAGTTCTCCTCCGGGAACATCCGTGCCAGGCCAAGGGTATAATCCCCCTTGCCGCAGGCCAGCTCCAGGGTGAGCGGGTGGGTATTGGCAAAATGTTTCCCCCAGGCCCCCTGCATGTCTTTCGGGTAGATCAGCACGTTGGGGAATGTCTCGATCTCAGCGAATCTGATAAGTTTTTTGTGTCCCATGAGGGGGCAAAAGTAATGAAATTGAGGCTGATGGCGCAAGAAGAGAGCGGCAGTCCGGGTAATGGAGGTACATTTCTGATACTGCTCCTTTGAATTGCGTCATCATGCGTTATTTCTCAGGTCAGGTGAAAATGAGCCACTGATAAGGGTTGAACGGATAATGGGAGTACATTTCTGATACCTCCATGCTTTAAAGTACTATTAAACATGCCTTATCCCCGGCTTTGAGTAGGGGGAGATACGGGCGAGGCCCGGGCGTGACCGGAACTACAGGCCGGCAGGAAGGGGGCAAACGGCAGGCCTTAAGCGAAAAAAAACTTCCGGGCATAAAAAAAAGCGTACAAGTATCAAACTTATACGCTTCTTTTGCTGTAGGAGTAGGATTCGAACCTACACGAGGCAGTTAGCCATAGCACAAATAAGATTAGTGGTCAACCCATTACGCTACGTTTATCCCGTTATCCTCACCCCCGAGACGAGAGGGCATGTCTGCCAATTCCATCACCCCACAAAGTT
>CBFHAF010000047.1:0-12394 GCA_965653435.1 uncultured Chitinophaga sp. | reverse complement strand
ATTTTAACAGCTTTGTTCATGGCCGGGTCAAAAAAATTTTTATCTGTAAAGCCAAACCCGCATGAGCGATAACAATTGGTCAATTTTTAAAGGCTTTGTAATGTAATCCGAAGCGCCCGCCTCCAGGCATTTTTCCCTGTCTCCCTTCATCGCCTTCGCCGTAACGGCGATAATGGGTAATGCGCTGTTCTTATGTTCCCGCCTGATCTTTTGCATCGTTTCATAGCCGTCCATTTCCGGCATCATGATGTCCATCAGCACAATGTCTATATGTTCCTTTTCACTGAGTATGTTCATGGCCTCCTGGCCGCTTTCCGCCGTGATGGTGTTGATATGGTACTTCTCGAATGCCGTGGTGAGGGCAAAGAGGTTCCGTACATCATCGTCTACCACCAGCACATTTTTATTGCTCAGCACATCCTTTTGCGAACGGAGGTCTTCTATCAGCTTGCGTTTTTCTTCCGGCAGCGTATGGTGGTTGATATGCAGCTGCAGGATGGTCTCTTCCAGCAGCAGGTCCAGCGAGTTCACGTCTTTGAGCAGGATCTTGTTGGCATATTGTTTCAATTTCGATTTTTCCGCCGTCGTGAAATCTTTGGCTGAATATACGATAAGCGGCGTGGTATTTTGCCGGTTGGAGGCCTGTATATTGGCAAAAAGATCGGAACCATCCACATCGGGGAGCATGTAATCGGCGATGATGCAGTCGTAGCTGTGGCTGCTCAGCTTTTCCAGGGCACGCTGCCCGTCTTCCACGAAATGGAGGTCTATCAGCCCGCCGTTTTCCAGTATCCTGGCGATCTGCGAAGCATCCGGCTGGTTGTCTTCCACCACCAGCACGCTTTTCTTTTTCTGTTCATGCTGCTCCAGCACTTTCTGGAAGAGCACGGTGAGGGCTTCGGCCTTGAGCGGCTTCAGGTTGAAGCTGCGCGCGCCGCGCTGCATGGCCAGCAGGCGGTTCTCTTCGCCTGAAATGAGGTGGATGGGGATGTGCCGCAGGTTCAGATCATTCTTGAAAAGGTCCAGGATGCGCCAGCCGCTGGCGTCGGGCAGCTTCACATCCAGGGTCACGGCAATGGGGTTGTATTTGTTGGTGAGGTCGAACACTTCGCCGAAGCTGACGGCCACTACGGCTTTGAGCCCCATCTCATGCGCTTTTTCCTGCATGATCTTCGCGAAGCGCACATCGTCTTCGATAATGAGCACCACTTTGTCCCCGTCGATGATGTTGTTGCGGTCGTCTCCGATCTCGTTGATGATCTCGTTGAGGCCATCCAGGTCTTTGGTTTCGGCGGGTTTCACGATCGCCTCGAAAGTATGGGCGGAAGGGCTGCGTGGCTTTTCCTTGCGTACGATGGTCTGGCTGTTGAGCAGCGGCAGGAAGAGCGTGAAGGTGCTGCCCATGCCGGTTTCGCTCACCAGCTCGATGGAGCCGCCCAGGAGGTCCGCCAGCCCGCGGCTGATGGAAAGACCAAGGCCGGTGCCGCCGTATTTGCGGCTGGTGGAGCCTTCTGCCTGCTGGAAGGCTTCGAAGATGATGTTCTGTTTATCTTTCGAAATGCCGATGCCGGTATCGCGTATCTCGAAGGCCACCACATGCTCTGCCGTTTCGAGGCTTTCGTTGGGGATCTTCCAGTTGTGGTCCGCCATGTACACCCGCAGCTTCACTTCGCCTTTTTCGGTGAATTTGAAGGCATTCGACAATAAGTTCTTCAGGATCTGGTTCAGGCGCTGCACGTCTGTTTCCAGCATCTGCGGCAACCTGTCGTCCAGCTCGATGCCGAAGCGCAGGTTCTTGCTTTCGGAAATATGCTTGAAGGTGGTTTCCACGAAAGTGATCACTTCCTGGAAACGTACTTTGATAAAATCTGTGGAAATGTAGCCGGACTCGATCTTTGAAAGGTCCAGGATGTCGTTGATGAGCTGGATAAGGTCGTCGCCGCAGCTGTGGATGGTTTTGGCGTAACGTACCTGCTTGTCGTTCAGGTTGCCGTCGCTGTTTTCATAGAGCTGCTGCGCGAGTATCAGCAGGGAGTTGAGCGGTGTGCGCAGCTCGTGGCTCATATTGGCGAGGAACTCGGATTTGTATTTGGACGTAAGCTGCAGCTGGGCTGCTTTTTCTTCGAGCGATTTGCGGGCTTCTTCCACTTCCTTGTTCTTCTCTTCCACTTCGTTCTTCTGTTTCACGAGCAGGTGCGCTTTGTCCTGCAGTTCTTCGTTCGCTTTACGCAGCTCGTCCGCCAGCGACTGCGACTGTGCCAGCAGGCCTTCGGTGCGGGAGCTGGCTTCGATCGTGTTCAGCACGATGCCGATGGATTCGGTAAGCTGGCTCAGGAAGTCCAGGTGGGTTTCGCTGAAGGTATCGAACGAGGCGAGCTCTATGACGGCTTTGGTTTGCGATTCGAACAGCACGGGCAGCACAATGAGGTTCAGCGGCGGCGCGGCGCCGAGGCCGGAGCTTATTTTGATGTAGTCTCCCGGCACGTTGGTGAGAAGGATGCGCTCTTTGTCCAGCGCGCACTGGCCTACGAGGCCCTGCCCCAGCGCAAATTCGCGCGCGGTGTGCGACTCTTCGCCGCAGGCGTAGGAGGCATGCAGCTTGAGCGTGGGCAGCGCCGCGCTTTCGTCCTGCTTCAGTACGTAGAACATGCCTTTCTGCACATTCACCACGCGGGCCAGCTCCGTCAGGATGCGGTTGGTTACCGTATGCAGGTCTTTCTGGCCCTGCAGCATCTGTGTGAAGGTGGCGAGGTTGGATTTGAGCCAGTCCTGTTCCTGGTTCAGCTGCGTGGTTTCTTTCAGGTTGGCGATCATCTGGTTGATGGTGTCTTTCAGCTGTTCCACTTCGCCTTTTGCTTCCACGCGGATCATCTGCGTGAGGTCGCCTTTGGTTACGGCGGAGGCCACCGCGGAAATAGCGCGTACCTGGGTGGTGAGGTTTTCCGCCAGCTGGTTCACGTTCTCCGTCAGGTTCTTCCAGATGCCGGATGCGCCCGGTACGCTGGATTGCCCGCCCAGCCTTCCTTCTACGCCCACTTCACGGGCCACGGTGGTCACCTGGTCCGCAAACACGGCCAGGGTATCGATCATTTCATTGATCGTTTCGGTCAGTTGCGCCACCTCGCCGCGGGAAACGATGGAAAGTTTCTGTTTGAGGTTGCCGGTTGCCACGGCGGTCACTACTTTGGCGATGCCGCGCACCTGGTTGGTAAGGTTGGAGGCCATCATGTTCACCGAATCCGTGAGGTCTTTCCAGGTACCGGCCACGCCCTGCACTTCCGCCTGGCCGCCGAGCTTGCCTTCTGTGCCCACTTCACGCGCCACGCGCGTTACTTCGTAGGCAAAGGAGTTGAGCTGGTCCACCATGGTGTTGATGGTATTTTTGAGGTCGAATATCTCACCCTTTACGTCGATGGTCACTTTTTTGGAAAGGTCGCCGGATGCCACGGCCTTGGTCACTTCGGCGATGTTGCGCACCTGCGAGGTGAGGTTTCCGGTCATATTGTTCACGGAGTCCGTAAGGTCTTTCCAGGTACCGGCCACGCCCGGCACAAAGGCCTGGCCGCCGAGCTTCCCGTCTGTACCTACTTCCCGCGCCACGCGCGTTACTTCGGAAGCGAATGCGCGCAGCTGGTCCACCATGGTGTTGAGGGTCTCTTTCAGCTGGAGTATCTCGCCGCGCACGTCCACGGTGATCTTCCGGCTCATGTCCCCGTTAGCCACGGCAATGGCCACATCCGCGATGTTGCGCACCTGTGCGGTAAGGTTGCCGGCCATCATGTTCACGGAATCGGTGAGGTCTTTCCAGGTGCCGCCTACGCCGGGCACGTTTGCCTGGCCGCCGAGCTTTCCTTCGGTGCCTACTTCGCGCGCCACGCGGGTCACTTCGGAGGCGAAGGAGCGGAGCTGTTCCACCATGGTGTTGATGGTGTTCTTCAGCTCGAGGATCTCCCCGGCCACGTCCACTTCAATTTTCCTGGAGAGGTCGCCGTTGGCCACGGCGGTGGTCACCTCGGCAATGTTGCGCACCTGCGAGGTGAGGTTGGACGCCATGATGTTCACGGAATCGGTAAGGTCCTTCCAGAGGCCTTCCACGCCGGGCACGCTGGCCTGGCCGCCGAGCTTTCCTTCGGAACCTACTTCCCGCGCCACCCTGAACACTTCGGAGCCGAAGGAGTTCAGCTGGTCCACCATGGTGTTGATGGTATTTTTCAGTTCAAGGATCTCTCCTTTTACGTCCACGGTGATCTTACGCGAAAGGTCGCCCTTTGCCACGGCGGTGGTCACTTCGGCGATGTTGCGCACCTGCGCGGTGAGGTTGGACCCCATCTGGTTCACGGAATCGGTGAGGTCTTTCCAGGTGCCGCCCACGCCCTGCACTTTGGCCTGCCCGCCGAGCTTGCCTTCCGTACCTACTTCCAGCGCCACGCGCGTTACTTCGGAGGCGAATGAGTTGAGCTGGTCCACCATGGTGTTGATGGTCTTTTTCAGCTCGGCTATCTCGCCGGCCACGTCTACGGTGATCTTTTTGGAGAGGTCTCCGTTGGCCACGGCGGTGGTCACTTCGGCGATGTTGCGCACCTGCGCGGTGAGGTTGGACCCCATCTGGTTCACGGAATCGGTGAGGTCTTTCCAGGTGCCGCCCACGCCCTGCACTTTGGCCTGCCCGCCGAGCTTGCCTTCCGTACCTACTTCCAGCGCCACGCGCGTTACTTCGGAGGCGAATGAGTTGAGCTGGTCCACCATGGTGTTGATGGTCTTTTTCAGTTCGGCTATCTCGCCGGCCACGTCCACGGTGATCTTTTTGGAGAGGTCGCCGTTCGCCACGGCGGTAGTTACTTCGGCGATGTTGCGCACCTGCGCGGTGAGGTTGCCCGCCATCTGGTTCACGGATTCGGTAAGGTCTTTCCACACGCCGCCCACGCCTTTTACGGTGGCCTGGCCGCCGAGCTTTCCTTCCGAGCCTACTTCGCGCGCCACGCGCGTTACTTCGGAGGAGAAGGAGTTGAGCTGGTCCACCATGGTATTGATGGTATTCTTCAGTTCGAGGATCTCGCCTTTTACGTCCACGGTAATTTTACGGGAGAGGTCGCCGCGCGCCACGGCGGTGGTCACTTCGGCGATGTTTCGCACCTGGCCGGTGAGGTTGGAGGCCATTTGGTTCACGGAATCGGTGAGGTCTTTCCAGGTGCCGGCCACGCCTTTTACTTCTGCCTGGCCGCCGAGCTTGCCGTCTGTACCCACTTCGCGCGCCACGCGCGTTACTTCGGAGGAGAAGGAGTTGAGCTGGTCCACCATGGTATTGATGGTGTCTTTCAGCTCGAGTATTTCCCCCTGTACATCCACGGTGATCTTTTTGGAAAGGTCGCCTTTGGCCACGGCGGTGGTCACATCTGCGATGTTGCGCACCTGTGCGGTAAGGTTGCCTGCCATGAGGTTCACGGAATCGGTGAGGTCTTTCCAAACGCCCGCCACATCCTTTACTTTGGCCTGCCCGCCGAGCTTTCCTTCCGAGCCTACTTCGCGCGCCACGCGGGTCACTTCCATGGAAAATGTATTGAGCTGCTTCACCATGCCGTTCACTTCGGTGGCTATACGGGCAAATTCGCCCTGGAGAAGGCTGCCTTCTATCTGCAGGGCCATTTCCCTGGAAAGGTCGCCTTTGGCCACTGAGCTGATCACATGCGCTATTTCGATGGTGGGATGCACCAGGTCGGAGATCAGTGTGTTAATGGAGCCTACGGCGGTGTTCCACGAGCCCCTGGCGGTGCGGGGCATCATTACGCGGTGGTTCAGCTTGCCTTGCTTGCCGATGGTGTTACGCGCCACATGCAGCTCTTCCACGAGGGTTTCGTTCAGGAAAATGATCTCGTTCATCAGGTCGCAGATCTTTCCATTGAGGCCGGTTTTATCCGCCGGCATGCGGACGGCGAAATTCCCGTTCCTGACCTCGGTTAAGACCTGGACCAGCTGGCTTGGATCGAGTGTTTCATGACCGTTTGTAGAAGTAGGCTGAGGAATTTTCTCCACACTTCGGGTTTTAGGGACGGCGGGCTCCCCGGTTTTTTTCCGTGTGTTCATTGTAAAGGAATTAGCGCGTATAGGTCGATATTATTTTATTAGCAATGCATATACGGGTTTCGCAATGTCGAAACAAGTGTTAAATTTGTTATGTCAACCATATTCAACACTTGCATATATGCAATTTCCAGGCCACGCGACCAAGTTCATCGTTCTCGCTGAGGACGATCAGGACGATCAGGAGATGTTGCAATTCGCCTTCCGGGAGGTAGCCCCGCAAATGCAGCTTGTCTGCATGCCCAACGGCAGAACATTCATGGCCTGGCTGGAAAAGCAGCCCGATGAAGGATTACCGTCGCTGATCGTATTGGATTACAACCTTCCAGAGCTGAACGGGGCAGAGATCATGCAGTTGCTGGAGCCGGACGAACGGCTCAGGGATATTCCCAAGATCATCTGGAGCACTTCCAATTCCCCCGTTTTCCGGTCCCTTTGCCTGGAACTGGGCGCGAAGGATTACATCGCCAAACCCAGCGACCTGGCCTCATACCTGGCCATTGCACGCCATATCCTGTCTTTTCTCTGAATCTTTTTCTATTTTGAGGGTTATACAAATCCCTGCTCATGAAGAAGGTTATCAGCCTGTTATTCATTTTAGTACTCCCATGCGCGTTATATTCCCAGGAGCGCAAGCCCGACCGCAAGCTGGAAAAAGCGCTTGCCGCCATGGTAAGCGAATTCAAAGGCACCGCCGGCGTGTATGTGCTGCATGTGCCCAGCGGGCGTTTTGCCGCTGTGAACGCGGACACTATCTTCCCCACGGCCAGCATCGTAAAAGTGCCTTTGCTGGTGGGCCTGTTCAGCAAGATCGATAAAGGCGAGCTGAAATGGAACCAGCCGCTGGTGTACCGCGATTCCGCGAAGTACGGCGGATCGGGGCTGATGCAGTTCTTCAAAGACAGCTCGGCAACCGAGGTAAGCGTGCTGGCCGCGCTTATGATGGCGTACAGCGACAATACCACTTCGCTCTGGAACCAGTCGCTGGCGGGCGGCGGTACGGCGGTGAATGCATTGCTGGAACAGTATGGGTTAAAAGATACACGCGTGAATTCCCGCACGCCGGGGCGCGAAGAGAACAGGAAAGTGTTCGGCTGGGGGCAGACCACCCCGCGTGAAATGAGCCTGCTACTATTGAAGATCCGGAAGGGGGAAGTGATCAGCAAAAGCGCCAGCGAAAAGATGTACCGGCTGATGACGAAAGGATATTACGACAACCAGGCCATTTCGGAAGTACCGCCGTATGTACAGGTGGCGGCCAAAACGGGCTCGGTGAACGAATCGCGCTCTGAGCTGGCGCTGGTGAACGCACCGCATGGCGATTATGTTTTTTATGTGGGCACGAAAGGGATCAAGGACCAGCGCTGGGAAGAAGACAACGAAGCTGTTCAGCTGATCCGCAAAGTGAGCGCGTATCTTTGGGCGTATTTTGAGCCCCGGAGCGATTGGAAACCGTCGTGGGACGTTTTAAAAAAATGACCTGAATGGCTGAGATCATCACGCTGCATAACGTGCAAAAAAGCTACCAGGACTTCCCGGTACTGGATATCCCGCGGCTGGAGCTGCCGCCCGGCATTTACTGGATGCAGGGGGAGAACGGCGCGGGAAAAACCACCTGCATGAAAGTGATGGCCGGGCTCATACCTTTCAAAGGGGAGATCACGCTGAAAGGAAATGTGAGCAGCCGCAGCCACCCCGTGCAGTTCCGGCGGATGATCAATTACGCCGAAGCCGAGCCGCTCTATCCTTCGTTCCTTACCGGCCGCGACCTGCTGGAGCTGTATCTTGGCACGAAGGGCGGCGACCGCGGGCATATCCGGCAGCTGGGTGAACGTTTGGGCGTGAACGTATACATGCATAACGCCGTAAGCACTTACTCCAGCGGGATGCTAAAGAAATTGTCGCTGCTGCTGGCCTTTACCGGCGATCCTGCGCTGGTATTGCTCGATGAGCCGCTGATCACGATCGATGCGCAGGCGCTGGCCGTGCTGTACGACCTGGTAAGGATGTATCACGCCAAAGGCGTTACCTTCTGCATCACTTCGCATCAGCCGCTGGACCGGTCGGAGTTGCCGGTGAGCGGCACGCTGCGGGTAGCGGATAAGACCATAAAATTATTGTGATGCGGGCGGTAGCGGGAATATTGCAGAAGATCTTCGTGCAGCGGTTCTACATCCAGAACACGCTTTTTTTCCTCGTGCTTTTTTACCTGCTGTTCGGCGTGGTGGACGGCGGCAGCCTGTTGAGCTATCACCGTTCGCTGATGCTCGGCTTCCTGGGCAGCGCCCGCTTCCTGGCGGTGGTGCTGGTTTTGTGGGCTTTATATGCGCTTAAATGCGCTGGGTTTGTGCTGAAAATAATGCAGACGCAGGGCTTCGAATTCCTTTACCCGGCTTTGGGAAGCGTGGAGAAACCGGCGCGCCTGCGCCTGTGGCTGCTGATCCATACCGGCATTTACCTGCCGGTGCTGGTGTATTCCGGCATTGCGATAGTGCTGGGCGTCATGCACGGATTTTTCTATTCCGCGCTGCTGATCGTTGTTTTTAACCTCCTGATGCTGGCCTGGCCGCTGGCCCTGTATGAGCGCAAGCTCCGCCGGCCGGATGTCACTTTTTTCACCGGGCATCTGCAGCGCTGGCTGAACCGGCGTTTCACCAAACCTCCGGTACTTTATTTTATCTACGAGCTGCTTGCCAATTACCCGCGCCGCATACTGGGCGTAAAGCTCGCCTGCGCGGGCCTTTTGTGGTTAACATTCTACCTGCTGCAGCAAACCGGCGGGTTCGACATCAGGGGCTTGCTGCTGGGCGTCATGCTTTGCGTGATCGCGCACGGGCAGCTGATGATGCAGCACCGCAGCTTCGATGATACTTATCTCGCCTTCCTCCGGCAGCTGCCACAGCCGCTTTGGCGGCATTACCTGCGCCTGGTGTGCGTTTATATCATCCTTTTTATACCCGAAATGGTGATCATGGCCGCCAATAAAACCCCGTATCCCGCGCTGGCCGCCTGTTTTGCGCTGGCCGTTTCCATGCTGGCGCTGTTCCGCTGCCTGCTCTATTTTCCGAAAATGAACGCGGAGATACATATGCGGTATGTGCTGCTGACCTGTTTCATTGTGCTCTTCATGATGCTGGGCGGCTACGTATGGCTGGCGGTGGCGGTTATGCTGCCGGCTTCGCTGGTCCTGTTCCTCCGCCTTTTCCGCCGGTATGAAACATATGTAGAACCAGGATCATAGCATCAACGGTTTATATGTATGTCAAAAAAAGTGCGCTTAAATGCTTTTTCTTGATAAATTTGTCGCAGACCAACAGCGTTTATTCCAGTGTCTACGGGTATGCAATCAGAGAAGGAGTTGCTGCGGCTTGCAGCAGGTGGAAATGAATTGGCATTTACCAGGCTTTTCCACGGGTATAAATACAAATTATACGGTTTTGTTTTCAGGCTCACCGGTTCTCATGCTTCAGCGGAAGATGTGGTACAGGATATTTTTGAGAAGTTGTGGAAAGACCGGGGGCTGCTCCTGCAAGTGGAGAGCTTCAGCAGCTACGTGTTCCGCATGGCGCAGAACCAGGCCCTGAACGGCTTCAAACGCATGGCCCGCGAAGTGGTCATCCTGAAACAGCTGGCGGACGCTCCGGCAAATGCTACCTCCACCCCGCAGGGCCACCTGGCGCTGAAAGAAACCCGGGAACGCCTTCATAACGCCATCCAGCAATTGCCGCCCCAGCAAAAAATGGTCTTCCTGCTCAGCCGCGAAGAAGGCATCAAACACGAAGAAATTGCCCGGCGGCTGCATATCACCACCGGCACGGTCAAAAACCATATGATCCAGGCGTTGCGCACCCTGCGCAAGCAAATGCAGCAATACCCCAACTCGCTGGATACCTTATACCTGCTCCCGCTGCTGCTTTTTTTCGGCAGGTGAAAGCAAAATAATATCAGTGATATTTCGTGCGACTGACATCCTGCTGACATTCCCTATTAATTTACCATAGAAATAAACCACCACAGCACCGGGTTTGAGTGCCATCGCTACTGACATCCTGCTGCCATCCTTCAGTGATCCTTCTGTGATGTTCAGCCGCAGCAAGGGTTTAAAGGTATTTGACTGAAGGATGGCAGAAGGATGAGCGAAGGTTCACTGAAGGATGGCCTGGAAATCACCCGGATTTTTATGCACGGTCTTAACCTTCCGTTGCTGATTTTCTGCCGGAATATTTGACATAAGCAAATGCCGGCCGCTAACGACGGCCATTCCCGTATATTCCTAAATTTTTTTTCGGCCAGACTATGCCTGTTTGTTTTCCCGGTTGTCTTATTGGATTACAGGGGCAAGCTATCCCGTTATTGAAAAAACATTCAACCATATGTCTGACGCCAGGATCCACTATCTCGTTACACGCTTTTTTGAAGGTTCCATTACCGGTACGGAAAAGGAAGAGCTGGCTGCATGGGTGAACCAGGCGGAAGGGGATGAAGTGTTGAGGAAAGAGCTGGAACAAGCCTGGGAGCGTTATGAACCCGATGCCGCGCTGAAGGAACAGGCGGATCCTGCCCTGGACCGTATTATCAATAACCTGTACGCCAATACGGGGGAGGCCGGCGCCGGTAATGCCGTGCCGGCCAGGTTCCGCTTCCTGAAACGTTTTGCCGCCGCCGCAGTGATCCTGCTCGCGGCCGGCGCCGGTGCCTACTATTGGCTCAAACCCGTTTCAAAACAGGAAACCATAACCGCCGTAGCCAACGACGTGCCGCCCGGCAGCACCAAGGCCGTGCTTACGCTTTCCAATGGGCAGCAGATCGTGCTGGACAGCGCTGCAAACGGCATCCTGGCGCAACAGGGCGGCACGAGCATCAGCAAGCAGGCCGGCGGGCAGATCGTATATAATGCAAACGGCGAAGCGGCCGGGGAAATGCTCTACAATACCATGAGCACACCCAGGGGCGGGGAGTACCAGCTCACCCTGCCTGACGGCACAAAGGCCTGGCTGAACGCCGCATCGTCCATTACATTTCCCGCTGCCTTTACAGGCAGCGAACGGAATGTGCAGATCACCGGCGAGGTGTACCTGGAAGTGGCCAAAGACAAGCGCAAGCCTTTCCTGGTACAGGTAAACGATGTGAAGCTGGAAGTGCTGGGCACGCATTTCAACGTAAATGCATACGGCGATGACAGGACTGTGCGCACCACCCTGCTGGAAGGCAGCGTGAAAGTGAATGCGGGCTCCGGCAGCCGCGTGATCGCTCCCGGCCAGCAGGCGAAAGTGGCGCAGGGCGGTAAATTGACAGTAGATGCCAACGTGAATATAGCGGAAACAATGGCCTGGAAGAATGGCCGTTTCGTGTTCGAAGGCGCCCCCATCGAAACGGTCATGCGCCAGCTGAGCCGCTGGTACGACGTGGAAGTGCAGGCGGTGGAGGATATAGACGACCTGTTTTTCGTGGACGTGCCGCGCAATAAAAAAATATCGGATGTGCTGAAAGCACTGGAATTGACGGGGAAGGTGAAGTTTAAGATCGAAGGAAAAAAAATAATGATACTGAAATAAAAGAAGGTCCGGTAAGATCGGAATGAAAACGCCCTGCCTGGTCCGCAGGGCGCTGAAAACGTCCGAGCTTATCCAATTATCCCGTTATCGAAACACAGTTTTATTGGTTCACTCAAACTATGCAAATCTATGCATTTAAAGCTCCTTTGTGCCTCCCTCCCGAAGGGAATTAACAAAAAATTGCGGGTTATGAAACTCACCGCTGTACTACTCTTATCTGTTTGTATGTGCGTAAGCGCAAAAAGTATCAGCCAGACTGTCACCTTATCTGAAAAGAATGCTTCGTTAGACAAAGTATTCCGCGAGATCAAAAAACAAACAGGCTACACGTTCGTTTACACTGCGAAGCAGCTGGCGAAAGCCACGCCGGTAACGCTTTCTGTAAAGAACACCAACATCCGCGAGGTGCTGGACATTTGTTTCCGCAACCAGCCGCTCATCTACACGCTGATGGACGACATGGTGATCGTGAAAGAAAAAGCCGTGTCCGCCGCCATTGCCATGGTGACCGAAACCGCCGCCAAACCGCCCGTTAAGGTGAAAGGCACGGTAAAGGACGCCACGGGCGCGCCCCTGATCGCTGCCACGGTAGTGATCAAGGGCACCCAGAAAGGGGTGCTCACCGACGCTAACGGCGCTTTCCAGATAGAAGCGGAAAGCAATGCCGTGCTGGTGATCTCGCTGCTGGGATTCCAGTCCAAAGAAGTGCCGGTAACCCAGGAAGAGATTTCCGTGGTGCTCGAAACCAAACAAAGCGACCT
>CBFHAF010000046.1:0-12518 GCA_965653435.1 uncultured Chitinophaga sp. | reverse complement strand
GCCGTTGCGCTGAACTTCTTCGCCAGCTCTTCTATGCGCGCGCCGTCCAGCACCAGCTGCATGCGGCCGCCAAATGCGTCGAAACCATACGATACCGACACATCGAAGCCGGTGGTCTTGATCACGCCGAGATTGCGACGCCGCGCGTCGTAGATCAGATCGACATCGGCGGGATCGAAGTTGGGATTGGGCAGGAAGTTCCCATCCAAGGCCATGAACGGATAATTGCCCAGCGTGCCGTAGCCGATGTATTGCAGCACCAAAACGGCTTGCGGATCCACATCGGTGAGTGTGAAAACGCCCTTTTCATCCGAGGCGGTACCTTTGGAGGTATTGCCTTTTACCACTACGGTCACACCGGGCAGGGAAACGTTTTTGCCGTCCCGGATCCTGCCTTTTACCGTGATGTTTTTCGATGATTGCTGGGTGACGTTTTGTGCCTGGGAGACGGGCATGCCTCCGGCAAACAAGGCAAAGGCGGCCATAAGAATGGCTCCGCCATAACGTGGAATGGTTTTCATAACTGTTACATGTGTTGGGTTATTAAATGCTCACTGTTGTTAAAAAGCTCACTGTTATTAACTGAAAAGATTTAGATATGGCTATCGGGCCAAGTTATCTTGTTTTTCTTTAAATATTTTCTAAAATAAGCGTACGAAGTACCCTCTTCTTTAAAGAAATAACCGGTAACTTAGATCACAGAACCCGTCAGTTATGAAAAGGATACCCCTGGCCGGCCTTGTCATTACTCTCCTGATATTCGCCGCATGTAAAAAAGAAGTGAGTGTGGAAGAACCTGTCTCAGCCAATGCCTGCGACTACGCGCCATATACTGCAGGATCTGTTTTTGAATACGAGATGGTAGACGTGGCCACGCAGGACACGCTGGATTACACGCTTCGCGTGGAAGGGGACACGGTCTATAACGGCGACGATTTCCGCAAGCTGACGGACGACTTCACGGGGGAATATTCGCTGTTCCGCTGTGGCGGCGGGGATTATGAGCAATTGCTGGATGTTTCCGCCATTCCCAACGCACCTGCCGATCCGATCAAAACTGTTTACCTGAAAGACGATATCGCGCTGGGCCAGTCCTGGGAGGAGCTGCTGCCCGTTACCCTGCCTGTGATCGGCGATATCAATATCACCATTACCTATACCATTATGCAGAAAGGAACGAGCAAAGACGTGCTGGGCAAGCGTTTCAACGATGTGATCGGCGTGCGCATGGAAGTGTCTGTTCCGCCTGTTTTACCGCCGGAAACACTCACTACGAATTTCTATGCAAAAGGAGTGGGGCTGATCCAGGTGGACAGGGTTGAAGATACCACCCGGCTGAAGTCTTACACGCTGGTTAAATAAACGATCGTTTTATTTCGCGTCTTTCCACATCCACAAATATCTGCAGGCGTGCGTTCTGTAAGGCGCCCACCGTGCGGAAAGAGATATGAGCTTTGCTTTATAGGCCTTTTTATCGGTAGGGTCGAGCTTGTAGAGCTTGTTGATGGCCTGCTGCAGCCCAAGATCGTCCAGGGCAAATATATCTTCCCGGCCAAGGTAGAACATCAGCAGCATTTCCACCGTCCACCTGCCCACGCCTTTGATCTGCGTGAGGTAAGCCAGTATTTCCGCATCTTCCATTTTACGCAGTTTGCTGTCGGTCAGTTTTTCTTCTATCACGAAGCGGGCAACGTTGTGTACGTAGCTTACCTTGGCGTTGGAGAGGCCAATGGAGCGCAGCGTTTCGGGCGGGGTGTCCAGGATCTGCTGCGGGCGCGGTTCTTTGCCGCCATATAGCTGGAGGAAACGTTTGTAGATAACTTCGGCCACTTTCACGGAAAGCTGCTGGCTCATGATGGAACCGATCAGCCTCAGCGCGATATTCTTTTTCACGGCCAGCTCGCTGAGCGGCGAAGTGATGATGCTCTTCAGCTTCTTGTCTTTACTGAGATGGGCGATATATACATCGTGGTGAGTCATATTTAGTATTTGAAAGGTTCTCCATAAAGCAGGCTCAGCAAGGGCTGGCCCACAGCGGCGAGGGTCCGCCGGTCTATCACGGAAATATTGTCGTTCGCGGTGTGATGGTGCGGCATCAGCTCTCCGCTGGGCTGTGTGGCAATGATATCGAACGTGGGCACTTTGAGGATATTGTTCACATACGTGTGATCGTCTTCGATATAGAACGGGCCGTTGCCCGGTGTTTCATAACGGAAATAGCCCGAATACCCGAGTTGGTTGGCCACGTCCCAGAAGAGTTTCATCTGCGCGGAAGCGAATTGCTGGGAAGTGCCTTCCATGTAAAAGTGCGCGTTACGCGCACCCACCATATCCAGCAGGATGCCGTAAGCGGCGGTATAGCCTGGCAGATGCGGCGTGCGTGCCCAGTACTGGGTGCCCAGGCAATAGTCGTCGCCGTAATCTTCCACGTCAGTAAACAGGATGTCTATGCCATAGCCGGGTTTCCTGGCTTTAAAATGACGCGCCGCTTCCAGCAGCACGGCTGTGCCGCTGGCGCCATCGTCGGCCCCGTCGAAAGCTTTCTTCGGGTTGAACGCATCTTTGTCCGCAACAGGCCGTGTATCCCAGTGGGTCAGCAGGAGGATGCGCCTTTTTTCCGCGGGATTAAAAGAAGCGATGATATTGATGCAGGGAAGGCTTTTTCCTTTTGTATTTACGTTTACGCGCTGCACGTATACTGTGTCAGCCAGCGTGCGCAGGCTGGAAATGAGCCAGGCGGCGCATGCCGTTTGCGCTTTGGTGCCGGGTATGCGCGGGCCGAAGGAAATTTGTTTTTCGATATGGGCATATGCACTGTCTGCCGAAAACGCAGGCGCGGCAACGGCTGCCGGTTTGTTGCCGGCAGTGTCGTCTGTAGCGGCAGGCGGCCTTGTGCCCGTATTACAGGCCGTAAAAGCAAAGGCGGCCCAAAGGATGTACTTCCGCATTATTTACTCGATGGCGTATGTAACGGTACCGTCTTTCTCATCTTTCAGCTGGATGCCGATGGAGAGCAGCTGGTTCCTGATCTTGTCTGAAGTGGCGTAATCTTTTTTGCCTTTGGCTTCCTTGCGGATATCTATCAGCAGTTGCAGCACGCCGTCCAGCTTGTCGCTGTCTTCGGGCTTTTCAGGCTGCAGGCCCAGGATGTCTATGAGGTATGTTTGCCAGGTGGTCTTTAGCAAATCAAACGTTTCCTGGCTGATCTCATGCATTTTTACCTGCCCTCCGCGGAGCGAATTGATCACAGGGGCCAGCTCAAAAAGATTGGCCAGCACTTTCGCGGTGCTGAGGTCATCGTTCATCGCGGAGGCGCAATCGCGGCACCATTCCTGCACCTGTTTGTCCAGCTCTTCGTTGATACCTGCGCCGTTGCTGCTGTAGCTGAGCTTTTGCAGCACTTCGTAGGCGTACCAGAGGCGGGCAAGACCTTTCTCCGCGGCCTGGAGGGCTTCATTGGAGAAGTCCAGCGTGCTGCGGTAATGGGTCTGCAGGATAAAGAAACGGATGGTCATAGGGCTGTAAGCCTTTTCCAGCAAGGGATGTGTGCCGGCAAACAGTTCCGTCAGGCGGATCACGTTGCCGTAGCTTTTGCCCATTTTTTTCCCGTTGATGGTGATCATGTTGTTATGGATCCAGTAACGGGCCATCATTTCGCCGTGGGCTACTTCGCTCTGGGCAATTTCGCACTCGTGGTGGGGGAACTGGAGGTCCATGCCGCCGCCGTGAATGTCGAACTGCTTGCCCAGGTATTTACTGCTCATGGCGGAGCATTCGATGTGCCATCCCGGGAAACCGTCGCCCCATGGGCTTGGCCAGCGCATCAGGTGCTCCGGCGGCGCTTTTTTCCAGAGGGCGAAATCAACTTTATTTTTCTTTTCATCCTGGTTATCCAGCTCGCGGGTGGTTTCAAGCTGATCTTCGATCACGCGGCCGCTGAGGATGCCATAATGATGATTTTCGGAATATTTTTTCACGTCGAAATAAACAGAACCGTTCGCTTCATAAGCGTACCCGTCTGCCATGATCTTTTTGATCATTTCTATCTGTTCCACGATGTGGCCGGTAGCGGTGGGCTCTATACTGGGCTTCAGATTGTTGAACTGTTCCATGGCCCAGTGGTAGAGATTGGTGTATTTCTGCACCAGCTCCATAGGCTCCAGCTTTTCAAGCAGGGCGCCTTTCGCGATCTTGTCTTCCGCGGCACGGCCTTCTTCTTCAAAATGCCCCGCATCGGTGATATTGCGCACGTAGCGTACCTTATAACCAAGGTGCAGCAGGTAACGGAACAGCACGTCGAAGGTGATGAACGGCCTGGCATGCCCCATATGCGATTCGCCGGATACAGTAGGGCCGCACACGTACATGCCCACATGCCCGGGATATAACGGAGTGAATACTTCTTTCTGTCGGCTTAGTGTATTGTGTAGTTTTAGCTGTTCTGACATATCAATTGGTTCGGTCGGCGAATTTCGGATTTTATCACCCTAATTTCGAATTTTTTAGCCAAAAGGAGCAGACAATTTACGAATGGCACTCGTCAGCGGTTCAGCCGCAGGTTGGTGATCACGGGATAATGATCGCTGAGGCCGGAGTGGATGGTGCGGAATCCTTTTACGGCAAAGGCTTTGTCTGCGAAAATGTAATCTATCCGCAGTGTGGGCGAGATGCCGGAAAAAGTGCGCCCGATGCCGCTGCCTTTTTTAAGGAATGCGTCCTGCAGGTTGCCCTTGACGGTGAAATAGGTGTAGGATGCCGGCGTATCGTTGAAGTCGCCGCAAACGATCACGGGATGCGGGCTCGTCCTGATGAAATCCGCTACGATATTGGCCTGGCGGCTTCGGCGGATGTATGCGTCGCGCATTTTGAAGATGATGCCTTTGGCTGCCACGAGCCCGGTGTCTTCCTGTTTCCTGATCTTTTCGATGCTCTGGTAATCCTGCGCGTTGAAGCGGTACGATTCCAGGTGCATGTTCACGATACGGATCGTGTCTTTCCCTTTCCGCACATCCGCAAAAATGAGGCTTTCGCCCAGGGGGCCGGGCGACAATTTCACTTTATCCGATTTCAGGATGGGGTAGCGGGAAAAGATGATGCTGCCCCAATGCTGGCTGCCGCCACGGTTAAAATCGCTGGAAAAGAAGCGGTGCGGCATGTTCATGAGGCTGCTGATGTCTTCCCGGTTATTAAAGTCCCCGGGTTTTTCCGAGGTATAAAAATCCTGCAGGCAGAGCACATCCGGATGCTGCTGTTCTATCAGCTTAAAAATGCCTTCACGCACGGGCTTGCTGTCTTTCTGCGTATAAAGGCCAAACAGGGCTACGTTGTAGCTCATCACGTTAAAGCTTCCTTCAGGTTTGCTGCTGGTTTCCCATTTAGACGGCCAGCGGATGGCAATAAACGCCGAAACGGACTTCCAGCCGAGCAGCAGGGCTATGAGCGGTATGAGCGCGTATTTCGGGTGGAAGATCAGCCAGAATATC
Organism: uncultured Chitinophaga sp.; assembly: GCA_965653435.1. Taxonomy (GTDB): domain Bacteria; phylum Bacteroidota; class Bacteroidia; order Chitinophagales; family Chitinophagaceae; genus Chitinophaga. The sequence continues at coordinate 7,035 of CBFHAF010000046.1, read as the reverse complement.
ATGAACAGCAGCAGCGCGATCAGCAGGAAAGGAAACCCAAGGGTGATGAAACTGATAGGCCAGAACCTCACCGGCGATATAAAAGGTACCAGGCAGGCAAGGAGAAAAAACAGAACAACAACAATGTTCACGGTAAGGAAGAACCCTTTTGTAAATAGTCGTAAAAATTTCAACAAACTAGATATTTGGCCGCTATAAATTTAACGCATTAAAAAACAACACGTTAATAAATTTAACGCTTCGTTGCAGAATAACCGTTTTCGTATTTGAATTCGTTTTATTGTGACGTCAAATCAGTGTTCCAGGGATAAACGCGCCATTACGGGAAAGTGTTGCAGTCCTTTTTCGCGGTAGATGGAAAAATCTTCCACCTTGAATTCCCTGCCCGCCAGCACGTAATCTATCCGGAGGGTGGGCGAAAGTGCGGAAAAGGTTCTCCCGAAACCGGAGCCCTTCTCGAGGAATGCGTCCTGCAGGGAGTTGCCGCGGATCGTACGGTAGGTGTAGGAGAGGGGGATATCGTTGAAATCGCCGGTTACCACGAGCGGGTGCCTGCTGCGGCTGATCTCGCCGGCCATGATCTGCGCCTGGAGTACCCGGTTGGCAAAGCTGCGGCGCATTTTGCCCATTACCGATTTGATCTTCCCGCCGTCAGGGCTGCCCACCGCCTTGTAATCGTGGCTGCTTAGCCGGTGGGAAGAGAGGTGGCCGGTGAGAACCTGTATGGTGTCCTTGTGTGCCAGCAGTTTCACGCTCAGCAGGTATTCGTTGCCTTTGTACCCGCCGTTGAACGCGATCCTGGCGGTATCCAGGATGGGAAAACGGGAAAAGATAATGGTGCCGTAGTGCCAGGTGGACCAGCTGGTCTGGTGTTTGGCGAAATAATGATACGGATAAGCGCCAATACCCAGGATATTTTCGAGGTGCGGCTGCTGGTCCCGGTGCTGGTTCGTGTAGAATTCCTGTATGCAAAGCACATCCGGCCGGGCAACTTTCAGGATATGATAGATCTGTTCCCTCACCACGGGATTCTCCTTATAGTCCGAAAGACCCATGGAACTGGAATTGAAGCTCATTACGGTAAACGATCCGGTGGTGTCGGCCTTGGCGGGACCGGAAAAGTTGAAGCCCCAGGAAAGGGTTACGCCGCGGAAAGAAATGATCAATGCAAAGACGGAGATCAGCCAGTATTTTTTGCGGGTAATCAGCCAGCCGGGGATAAAAATAACGGAAAGCAGCCACAGGACCGGGAAGGCGAGCCCCGCAAACCCTGCGGGCCAGAACGATGCTGGGTTTACCATCGGCAAAAAAGCTGAACAGATCAGGCCGGCGGCTATGAGCACATTTCCATAAAGGAACAAACGGTGGAAAAAAGCAGGCATAGGTTTGGACTTGTGGGCGTTAACGTTTATTACGCTAATATACTCTGCTGCAGTGATATTTTGATATGAAAACAGGGTTAAATTCCCGAATCCTGCTCCCTGCTGGCGCGGATCAGTATTTCCTTTTCCTCTGCGCTGAGGCTTTTAAAGCCCTGTTCATTGATCTTGTCGAGCAGCTCGTTCACCTTATGCTCGGGCACATGGCCTACTTTCACGTACGGAACGGGATTGCCTTTGCGGTCGTGTTTTTCGGGCTCAGGCATTTCCTGGCGGTCCGTTCCCGTTTTGGGATGGAACATATGAGTGACGTTGAAGATCACTTTGCTTACGCCTGCGCCCCATTTGCTGCTCTTCTGGGAATCGAACATAAAGCCCATGAACGTGCCGCTGGCGATGAACATAAAGCCCAGGAAAGCGCCGCCTGACAGGTATATCAGGGAGCTGGTCCTGCTATTGCCGGTAAATACGGCGGTGAGGTGAAGCGCGATATAGATACAGGTGATCACCCAGATGGGGATGCCGCCTTTCAGCACGAGGGGAAATACGCGGTTGCCGGGAGCCAGGGCAGTAAGCCCGACGGCGATGGCCATAACGCCCGCGCCTGCGCCCATCATGCCGGGGCCTGCGGTGGCGAGGGGTTTCAGGCCGGGAATGAGGTTCACGCCTGCTACATAAAAAGCAAAGCCGCAAAGGCTGCCTAAAACATATAAAGGTACTACCAGCCTTACGCCTGAAAACTGCTGTAGCAGCGAGCCGAAGCAGTAAAGCCAGACCATGTTGGAGAACACATCCCAGAATGCAACGTGTGTGAACATGGCCGTGATCAGCGTCCACGGCTTGGTAAGGAGGGTCATGGGCTGCGCAGAAACGACCGCATTCCGGAGGATGTCCCTGTCAAAATCGGCGATGGTATAATCTTCCATCTGGTAGATGATCTTGATGAAGTACAGCAGGATGTATACGGTGATGTTCACGAGCAGTAGCTGGGTTACCATATTCCTCTCTTCCCCCAGTGACAGGCGGGGCATCCGTTCTTTTTCGGCTACTTCCATGGTTCTGGTGTTTGTATACAAATTTAAGATTTTACGTTCAATAAAAATCCCGTCGGTTCCGCTTGTTCCAGATCTTTAAAAGGATGTAAGCAAATAATACGCCACCGAGGTGCGCGAAGTGCGCCACATTGTCCCCGCCGGAGTTTTTAAACCCTAGGAACAGCTCCAGCAGGATGTATCCGCCGATAAAATATTTTGCTTTTATGGGGAAAGGAATGGGCAAAATGAAGAGGAAACTGTTTGGAAAAAGGTACCCGAATGCGAAGAGTACCCCGAACACCGCACCGGATGCGCCTACTGTGGGAATGTTGCGGTACAGTTCCGCAAAATTGGAGAGGTACAGCCTTGCATAGGTGATCATATCGGCCGATTCGGGAGGCATGGCCGCCCAGGCGTCCCTGAAGCTCTGGAATGTAATGGTGCGTGGGCCTTCAGTGATGGTGTAGCCCGCCAGGCCGTATTTGTCGTAGATCTTCACGAAAGAGCTGAAGGAAGGGTTGACGTTGAATTCCTGCAGGGCGGTAGAAAGCTGCATATTGTCATATGTGAGCACTCCCAGGTGGCACAGCGCCGCGCCGATGCCGCAGACCATGTAAAATATCAGGAAACGTTTGGGGCCCCAGCGGTTTTCCAGGGTGCTGCCGAACATCCACAAAGCGAACATATTGGAGAAAAGGTGCGCAAAGCCCCCGTGCATGAACAGGTGAGTTATGATCTGGTGCGGGCGGAAAAGCTCTGAGCCCCAGTAATGCAGTCCGAACATCACATCCAGGTCTATCTGAAACAGGTTTTGCATGGTAACCTGGGCGAGGTAGACCAATCCGTTGATAATAAGGAGATTCTTTATTACGAGGGGTAACATCTGGAATCTCCCGGGCCTGAATTCACTCATTTTCGTGTATACTTAATCGTTATGGTTACTGTTTCTCTGTTCAATACCTGCGTTGCAGCAGCGCTACGTTCTCAATGTGATGTGTATGCGGGAACATATCTACTGCCTGCACCTTTTCCACCGTGTATTTTTCGCTCAGCAGGGCAACGTCTCTCGCCTGGGTTGCCGGGTTACAGGATACATACACGATCCTCGGAGCGGCCACTTCCAGGAGCTTGGCCGTCAGCTTTTCGTGCATGCCTGCCCTGGGCGGGTCTGTTATGATCACATCGGGCGCGCCATGCGTGGCAAAAAACGCATCATCGCAGATATCGATCACATCTCCTGCAAAAAACGTGGCATTATTCACGCTATTTGCGGCCGCATTTTCCCTCGCATCGTCTATCGCTTCGCTGATGAGCTCTATGCCCACCACCTTCGCCGCCTGCCGGCTTACAAATATACCGATGCTGCCGGTACCGCAATACAGGTCGTACACGGTTTCCCGGCCCGTAAGGCCGGCGAACTCCCGCGTAATGCGGTACAGCGCTTCGCCCTGATACGTATTCGTCTGGAAAAACGACTTGGGGCCTATCTTGAAGGTGAAATCCTCCAGCTTTTCCTCCACATAGCCTTTCCCGTAGAACACGCGCGGCTCCAGGTCAAAGATACTGTCATTCTTCTTGGGATTGATGGTGTAAAGCAGGGTAGTGATGGCCGGAACCTTTTCCAGCAGGTGATTCAGTAGCGCCTCGCGTTCTTCTTTATCCTCGTGGTGGATCACCAGGTTCACCATTACCTCGCCGGTGGTGCAGATGCGCAGCACCAGGTTGCGCAGCCAGCCTTGCTGCTGGCGGATGTCGTAAAAGGAGAGTTTCCGTTCTTCCGCCCAGCTGCGGACCGTATTTTTGATCAGGTTGGCCGGTTCTTCCTGTAAATGGCAGGTTTGAATATCCAGCACCTTGTCGAATAATTTGGGTATGTGGAACCCCAAAGCGTTGCGGCGGGGCCAGTCTTCCCCGGCGGCGCGTATCTCTTCGTCCGTCAGGTAAGCTTTGTTGGAAAAGGTGAATTCCAGCTTGTTGCGGTAACGGCGCGTTTCCTTTGCCCCAAGTATCGGTGGTATGGAAGGAAGCTCCAGGTGGCCGATACGGCGGAGGTGGTCCTCCACCTGCTGTTGTTTGTAAGCCAGCTGTTTTTCATACGGCAGCATCTGCCATTTGCAGCCGCCGCACAGCCCGAAATGCTGGCAGAAAGGCTCTACCCGGTCCGGAGAAAAGGTGTGGATGCGGATGGCCCTGCCTTCCGCCCAGTCTTTTTTGCTTTTACTGAGCTTTACGTCCACCACATCGCCGGGCACCACGCCGCCTTCAATAAAAACAACTTTACCGTCTACCCGCGCCAATGCCTTGCCTTCAGCTGCATAGGCGGTTACGGGCACATTTTCAAGAACAACATTTTTTTTCCTCACGGGTGCAAAGGTAGGATGGTTTTAGTTACTTTTATTGCACCTATGCAAAAACTGCTATATCTTCTTATTTGCTGCCTTGGTGGCGCTTCCGCCCTGCATGGCCAGGGTTATAATATCGCCGTACAATTGAAAGGATACAAGGCCGGAACGGTCTATCTCGGCCATTATATGGGGAAAACCACTTATGTGATGGATTCCGCGCAGATCGGCCCCGACGGTTCAGCGGTCCTGAAAGGCGGGGAAACGCAGCCGGGTGGCATCTACCTGATCGTATTACCCGGCAAACAACGTTATTTCGAGATATTGCTGGATAAGGTGCAGGCTTTTTCCATCGTGGCAGATACGGCGAACCTGATCACCGGCACCGAGTTCAAAAATTCGCCGGACAATACCATGTTCAGCAACTACAACAAGTTCATCGCGCAAAACTCCGCCGAAATACAACAGAAGCTGGCCGCGGCCCGTACAGCGGAAGATTCCGCCAAAGTGAGGCCCCTTATGGAATCATTTGGCAAACAATTGCAGGAATACCGGGGCCGCGTGGTTACGGACCACCCGCAGTCGCTGCTGGCCGGCATCTTCAAGGCCATGCGTGAGCCGGCAATCCCGCCTGTGCCCAAAAAGGCGGACGGTTCTCTGGATTCAACCTACCCTTACCGCGTTTATAAAAGCAATTACTGGAAAGAAGTGAACCTGGCGGACGGCAGGCCGGTGCGCACACCTGTGCTGGAAACCCGCCTGGACCGTTATTTCAACCAGCTCGTTCCCCCAGTTCCCGATTCGGTGATCCTGGAAGCGGACGCCATCATCGCAAAAACGAAAAAAGACAAAGAAAGCTTCAAATTCGTGCTGTGGTGGATCACGCGTAACTATGAGAACTCTTCCATCATGGGCATGGACGCCGTGTTCGTGCACCTTGTGGAGAAATATTACATGAAAGGGGATGCATACTGGCTGAACGAAGAACAGAAGAACAAGATCATCGAGCGGGCGGTAACCATTGCGCCCAACCTGATCGGGCAGCAGGCGGCGCCGCTGGTGCTCCAGGATACCGCCGCCAAACGCGCATCCCTGTACGACATCAAATCGAAATACACCGTATTGGTGTTCTGGGACCCTACCTGCGGCCATTGTATAACGGAAGTGCCTAAACTGGATTCCGCCTTCAATGCAAGCTGGAAGAAAAAAGGCGTGGCCATGTATGGCGTAAGAACGGATGGGACCAAGGACGAATGGATGAAATTTATCCGTGAAAAGCGCCTCTCAGGCTGGATCCACGCCTGGGACCCCGAGTATAAAAGCAACTACCGCAAGTTTTATGATGTGTACGCCACACCGGTAGTTTACCTGCTGGATGAACATAAAAAAATACTGGCCAAACGCCTTGGCGTCACCCAGTTAGATGAATTCCTGCAACGCGAGTTAAGCGGCAGGAACCTGCAATAGCTGTTTGCAAGCAATTCATTTTCAGCTTGATAGGAATAGCAATTTCTCCTTTGGCACAGTCTTTGGATTTATACCGTCATCACCAAAACCTTAGGTTATGACGAAAAAGATTGTTCTCTCATGTATGGCTATCGGTTTATCCGTAGCTGCAATGGCGCAGGTCAGAGTAGGTGTAAAAGGTGGCTGGAACATCGCGAATGTTACCAACACCAACAGTGGCGGTACTGACGACAGCCGCTCCTTAAATTCTTTCCATGTAGGCGCTATTGCGGATCTTCCGCTTTCTGAAATAATATCTATCCAGCCGGGTGTTTTCTACACCGGTAAGGGTACAAAGATTGAAAGCGGGGACGTGAACGGGGCTACGTACTTCAAAACGACCACCAATCCCCGTTATATTGAAATCCCGGTAAACTTTGTTGGTAAAATACCGGTAGGACAGAATACCAAGCTGTTCCTCGGCGTAGGCCCTTATGCAGCATTTGGCATAGGCGGTAAGAATAAATATGAGTCCAACATTGCAGGTATTCACGCCAACGGCGAATCCGACATTGAATGGGATGACGATACCCCGTTCAACGGCGATGACCCTAACCGCGGCTACAACAAATACAAACGTTTCGATTATGGCGGTAACCTGCTGGCCGGTGCCGAATTCGGCAACTTCCTCGTATCCGCACAGTATGGCCTTGGCTTCGGTAAGATCTAGTCCGGGGCAGACGACAGCCGCGACGATAAGAGCAAGAACCGGGTATGGAGCTTCTCTGTAGGTTATCTTTTTGGCGGAACCAAGTAAACAATTTTGCCAAAAGA